>CAZFZW010000011.1:0-19732 GCA_964523465.1 uncultured Clostridium sp.
AGCTTTCCACTCCCGATTCAAAGGTCAGAGTTTTTGTTCTGCCCACCAATGAGGAACTTCTCATCGCAAGAGATACCAAGGCTATTGCCGAGAAGCTTTAATGGAAACATATATATTTGACAGTATACCCGAAAAGGAGCTTATCCCCGCACAGGGGATAAACTCCTTTCACTGGGAAAAGGACGGATATTCACGCCCCAACAGCACCGTGCGGTTCTGTGCGGTGAGAGGCACAGGCTTTTACGCCTGCCTTGAAACCGACGAAGAACCGATACTTGCACGCTACTTTGACCGTGATACCCCTGTTTACACCGACAGCTGCCTCGAAGTTTTTCTCGCCCCCGTAAACGGCAGGGATGAATACATAAACTTCGAGATAAACCCGAACGGCGCATATCTTTCGCAGTTCGGCAAAGAGCGAAACGGGCGTGTATTTATAAAAGAGCTGACGGACAAAGTGCCGCAGGTTCACGCCGAAAAGCTCGAAAAAGGCTGGCGTGCCGAGCTGATTATACCGGAGGAACTTATATCCGATTTATACTCCTGTGATTTTTCGGTAAGTACAGGCAAAATTCGGGGCAACTTTTATAAATGCGCCGACGACTCGCCCACACCGCACTATGCTGCTTTTTTCCCGGTCGACAGTGTTGCTCTTGGATTCCACAATCCCGAAAGATTTGGCACGATAAAAATAAACGAAAGGTGATTTTTACATATGCAAACTCCCTTTTCGCTTGAAAAAATAATCGAAAAATTCAATCTCCCAGGTGAATATATCGGCTATCGCACCTCAAATGACGGTCACATCAACAACACCTTTGTCCTCAATTTTAAGCAGGACGAGGGTGAGAAGAGCTATCTCGTTCAGCTGATAAACACGAATGTATTCAAAAATCCCGATGAGCTGATGGAGAACATCATGGGGGTCACAGACTACCTGCGTAATATCGTCACGGCAAACGGCGGTGACAGCGAGCGTGAGTGCCTGAAAGTCTTTATGACCGTTGACCAAAAACCCTACTACAGGGACGATGACGGCAACTGCTGGAGATGCTATAACTTCATCACAGACGCACACGCATATTCTTTCATCGACAAGCCGCAGACATTCTACAATGCAGCAAAAGCTTTCGGCACATTCCAGTGCCTTTTGGCCGACTATCCGAGTGAGACTCTGCACGAGACCATCCCGAACTTCCACAACACCCGTTCACGATTTGCTGACTTCAAGAAAGCCGTAAGCGATGACCTTTCGGGGCGTGCGGCAGGAGTACAGGATGAGATAAACTTCGTGCTTGAAAGAGAGCGTGACACGGGTATTCTCGTCGATATGCTTGAGAGTGGCGAACTGCCGCTTCGTGTCACCCACAACGACACAAAGCTCAACAACGTCATGTTTGACAACAGCACGGACGAGGGCATCTGCGTCATCGACCTCGACACCGTTATGCCCGGACTTTCTCTCTACGATTTCGGTGACAGCATCCGTTTCGGTGCAAACACCGCCGCAGAGGATGAAAAGGATCTTGACAAGGTAAAACTCAGTCTTGAGCTTTACAAAGTTTACACCGAGGGTTATCTTGGTGCTACAGGCAAAGCATTGACCCAAACGGAAGTGGAATATCTCCCTTTCTCCGCAAAGCTTATGACACTCGAATGCGGTATGCGTTTTCTCGGAGACTATTTAAACGGCGACACTTATTTCCGCACGGCTTATCCCGAGCATAATCTTGTTCGCTGCCGCACACAGTTCAAGTTGGTTGAAGAGATAGAACGCAACATGAACGAAATGAAGAGAATAACGCAGGAGATATACTCACTCTGCAAATAAGTCTGAGCACAGGGAGGGACAAGGCATGGAACTGTTGAACGAACAGCAGCTCAGGCATCGCCTTGCCCTTTGGACAATGAAAAACAGCCGCTTTGCGCCGCAACCGAACAGTTGCGGTGAGGCGGCTTTTATTGAAAGCTACAGAATCCCCGACACCGACTGCAAATTTGTCCGCTCCGCCATAGGCGCAAATGACAAAATAATTTCAATTTTTAAATCTTCAATATCACTCGCCGCATGGCAGTCAAGAAGCGGCAGAGAATGTTCGATAGTATTTTGCAAGGCTGTTGAGACCGATGTTGACAGTCTCGGAAATACGCTTGACAGCGTGGCAGGCTACAGCATTTTGAGTGAATAATCATGAAACTACGTGCTTGGATGCACTTTTGATACAATATTTTTTTCGGAGGACTGCTGAATGCAAGAGCTGATAAAAAGAAACACACCCGACATTGCCGACAGGTTTGTACTCGAAATTGAGGACAGGCGTGAGGGCAAGGGATTTTATGAAATTGAAGCCGTTGAGGACAAAATAGTTCTCAGAGGTGACTGCAAAATAAGCCTTGCCATGGCGTATTACCGCTATCTCAAGGACTATTGCCATGTAAATCTCGCCCACTGCGGCAACGACAGAATCAGACCTCTGAGCGAGGCTCCCTTGCCCAAAGGCAAGACAGTTCACATTATCGAGCAGGAAAAGCGTGCATACATGAACTACTGCACCTTCTCCTATTCTGCCCGTTGGTGGGACTGGGAACGTTGGGAGCGTGAGATAGACTACATGGCGATGCGTGGCATCAATATGCCGCTTAGCATCGTCGGATATGAGGCTGTACTTTTCTACACCCTGCGTGACCTCGGATACACAGACGAGGGTGCTATGAACTTCATAAGCGGCCCGGCATATCTTCCGTGGCAGCTCATGGGCAATCTCGACAGCTATTTCAGTCTGACCGACAAGACATATATCGACAAGCGACTTGAGCTTGGCAAAAAGATAATCGACCGTGAGCTGGAGCTTGGCATGACTCCGATACAACAGGGTTGCTCAGGCCAGGTGCCCTCAACCATTCTGCGTGTAATGCCGCACACAAGCGCATACAATGTCCCCTCCTGGTGCGGTTTCCCTGTCACATATCAAATAGATCCGCTTGACAGAAATTTCAAGAAATTCGGTCTTGCATTGCTCGAAAAGCAGCGTCAGCTTTTCGGAGCGCACCACTACTATGCCTGCGATCCGTTCCACGAAAACAAGCCGCCAGTAAAGGGTGACAAATACCTGCAAAATGTCGGCAAGGCCATCTCGGATATGTACACCTCATTCGACTCTCAGGCCGTTTGGGTTATGCAGGCGTGGTCTTTGCGTGAGCAGATAGTCAAGGCCGTTGACAAGGACAAGCTCCTCATTCTCGACATCGACGGCAGCAAATGCGAGCAAACAGACGGCTTCTGGGGCTATGATTTCATAAGCGGTACACTCAACAACTTCGGCGACCGCAACACACTCCACGGCTCGATAGACGCACTGGCAGATAACAAATTCACCACTGCCCGTGAAAAATATCCGAACATCGTCGGCACGGGACTGTTCATGGAGGGAATTTATCAAAATCCGCTGTATTTTGACCTCGCCTCCGATATGCTCACAAGGAACGACCGTCCCGAACTCGACTCATGGCTGAGAGAATATGCTCACCGTCGATACAACAGTGACGAAGAATGTCTTGTTGAGGCAGTCAAAAAGCTGCACGAAACCTGCTACAGCAAAAACTGCACGGGACGCGAGACCGCCTCGATAATCTGTGCGAGACCTGCCTATGAGCAGAGACACACAGCACCCAATGATGTTTTTGAACTTCGCTATGACAACAAAGTGCTTCTTGAGGCACTCGGTTGCCTACTCAAATCCGAAAAGGCGGACACAGACGGTTACCGTTTCGATGTGTGCGACATAACCCGTCAGGTACTCAGCAATTACGCAAAAGAGCTTTATAAGCGCAGTATAAACGCATATGATACAAAGAACATCAGCATATTTGAAAAGAGCGTCAACGCCTTTATAAGGCTGCTTGAGGACGTTGACAGGCTGCTCATGACACGACCCGAACTTACCCTCGGTGAACACGTCCGTCAGGCAAATGCAGCCGCCTGCATCGACAAGGAGCGTCAGAATTTCGAGCTGAACGAGCTTTATATGCTCACCCTTTGGGGGCCTGCCCGTTCGTCGCAGCTGTATGACTATGCGTGGAAAGAATGGGGCGGCATGATAAAGACTTTCTATATGCCCCGTTGGTACTCATTCTTTGAGCAGATGGCGGTAGATTTTAAAAAGCGCAAGTGTACATTCACAAAGACCAAACGCCGCTACAACGACCGTGAGGACTTTGACGGTTCAACATTCTACAAGAGCGTTGAAAAATTCGAGAACAACTGGCTTTCCTCCTACAAACCCGAGTCCCCCTCCGACGAGGACACTCTGGATGTCGCAAGAGAGCTGTTCAAATTCTACGAGCCGCTGATAAGAGGTGTCTCAATATGAGCGTTGACCCCGACGAAAAAGGCGGCACAAAACTCGATCTTTATAAGCGGCAGATAAATCTGCTCGACACATTTTTAGCTCACGGTGCGATTTCAAAAGCACAATATAACAAAAGCCGAAACGACCTTGAAAAACTCATGTTTCCCGAGGGCGTGCCGGAAGAGTAAAAAAGTATCGGTACTTCGCTTGAAGTACCGATACTTTTGATTTTTGGTTGTTTTATTTTTTGTTTCCATGCGAGGTTGAGCGACTGCTGTAACCGTAGCCGTAGCCGTAACCCTTGCCGTAACCGTATCCGTAACGCTTACCGTAGCCTCGGTGCGAGCGGGAGTATGCCCCGTAGCCGCTCCTGCTGCGGTCGGTTGAGATATTGTAAACACAGCCTGCGAGATCCGTTCCGCCCTCTGTGAGGTCGCTGACCGCCTCGATGATAGCCGGCATGGGGAATCTATCCTCACGGATAACAAATATCGAAGAATCCGTATAATTTGCACATATAGCGGCATCCGCAACTATGCCGACGGGCGGAGTATCGATGATGATATAATCGAACTTCTCCTTAGCCACTGCAAGGAACTCACCTGTTTTTGCGTTTGAGAGCACTTCGGTGGGATCCTGAATCGCCTCATCACCGGCAAGGACGAATATCTTGTATTTTTCAACATATTTTATGGCATCGCTTGAGCTCTTAACGCCGCTGACAACATCGGCAATACCCTTGCCGGATATGTTGTTAATTCCGAGTTTTTTGAGAACCGAGGGTTTTCTGAGGTCTGCATCGACAAGCAGTACAGAATAACCGTTCTTTGCGAGTGCGAGAGCAAGGTTCACGGCAACCGTACTCTTACCCTCATTTGCACCTGCACTCGAAACGACGAAGCTCTTGTAACCTTTTCTGCCATTTAGCAGTTCTATCTTGGTACGCATTGCCTTGTAAGTCTCAACAAACGCAAATCCGCAAGACTTGTCCGTTATCAACAGCTCTCGCTCGTCGCCGCTCTTTCTTCCGAGGTTGTCGGAAACCTTTTGTGTGAAGGTCCTGTTTGAAGGAACCTGAGTAACTTCACCTATGACATTGAGCTGAAGCTTGTTCTGAATATCCTCCTGGCTTCTGACTGTGTTCTTCGTAGCATCCTTGATAATGATGATGACCGCACAAATCAGCACACCTGCCAGCGCACCGATAATGCTGTTTCTCAAAGCACCTGCGGACTTGTCGGGAGTGACTGCAAGCTCCGGTTCATCACAAAGATGCATACTTCCACCCGAATAAACCTTAACGACCTCGCCGTAGGACTCCTTGATAGCCTGTGCGATTTCAAATGCTTCTTCCGGGCTTGAGGCGGTGACGGTCATATCAATAATACTGCTGTCCGTCTTTTTGCTTGCGGAAATCATCTCCGCCACTTCGTCGGCACTCTTGGGGAAGTTTTCACACTTGGCGGCAATAGTGTTGCACATAGTCCTGCCCGTCATAAGGTGAACGAAAGTGTTCGCCATATAAGTCGACGCAGACATATCGTTGTAAGAAACGGAATTGTCTGACGAAGATGACAAATCTTTTTCCGACCTGTTGTTGACTATAAATGTCATGCTCGAGGTATATGTGGGGGCTTCCGTCGTCTTTGTAATAACAGCACACGACACGCCCACAACTGCGGCAACAAGCACCATAAGCCACAGTCTCTTGAGCAGCAGGCCGAAGATATACATAATATTGATTTCGATTTCGTCGTTTGATGAATCCCTCTTAACTAACTTACTCAACTTTAGTACCCACTCCTGTATCTTTTTTCATCTATTCAAATGCTGCAATCAGCCTAATCGTCGATATTCATATATGTCTTTTTCGGCTCGTCATTGAGCTTCAAAGCACAGTAACACAAGGTGAACAATATATGCACACTGTAATTATAAAATGTTACCATTGCTATCTCGCCAACCATATTGGCTACCAAAGTAAGTAACAGCATAACATAAAGCTTTTCGCCCTTATATGCTCTGCGGCCCAAAGCAATGAGCAGATAAAGATAAAACCAATAATACATGACAAGACCCACCGTGCCGAGGCCGGATGCTATCTCGACATAATTATTATGCATATAGGTTATATATCCGTACCTCAGCCCTATCAAATAATGCGCATTTCCCAATCCGATGCCGATTATAGGATTTTCATAAAACACCTGTTTGCCTATATCGGCATAACTTCCCCGCATTGCGAGGCTGTTATCTCTTGTCACATCGTCATTGATGAAATAATCCATCATCTTTTCAATTCTGAAGCCTACGGATTCATATAAAACCGGAACTTTCAAAATGAGTACAATCACGCCGATGGTCGCCGCCACAAAAACCGCTATTTTCAAAACATAAAAGCGGTTTTTTACATAGAAAACCGACATAACAAAAACTATCATCAAAGACATGATAAGTGCTTTTCTCGACCCCGTGAGAACAACTGTAAAGAACTCAAAGGCGGTAATCAGATAATATATCCGATTTTTCATGAAATGCGCACGGTAAAACGCTATTGCAATTCCGATAACGCAGATGTACGCCGTTACATTAATATTACTTCCGGTAATAAAACCCGTGGCATCTTTGCCAAACTGACCGCTGAAAATATTCTCACTTGGCGTGCGTATAAAGAGAGAAAATATCATCACCAGCACAGCGGCATTAAAAATGCTCATAAACCGTTCAAGGTCATCCCTTGTCCTGATATACAGTGTTATGCAATAACATATTACAAGCACCTGCACCATTCGTGAAATATATTTCGTCGCAAGGCTGACATCATACTTTGCCCACAAAGTTGAAAGTACACACAGTACAATAAACGCTCCGTACCAAATGGTCGGTAATTTGATCTTTACCGTGCTTTTTCCTAGAATAAAACAGAGAAATGTCAAACCTACGGTCAAAAAGAATACGACATAGTAAAGATAGTTTTCCCCCTCGGTTGTACCGGGAAACGCAAAGACGACCGTAAGAAGAGCCAGAAAAGACAAATCCAGCAGCAACTCAAGAGAAGAACGATCTGATTTAATATTCAATTTTCCGTCTTTAAAAGTTACCATTTGTCCTTCCCAAGGCTTTTATATTCTTTCGTTCAACACTATTCGACTATATGTATTATAACATAGCGCTTGTGACAAAGTAAATCGTTTTTGCACAACTTTAAGCTGAAATGCTCCGGCAAAGCGCAATGACTTTATAAACTGTTTAGGATAATTTGCAAAAAGTTATTTCTCTTTCAAAACACAAATTACTCAAACCGTAATATCGCAAAACTTTGCCTCGATAAAATCCGCAAGTGCCTGCGGATCAAGGCGGAGCTGAAGTCCCCTCTGCCCTGCACTGACATAAATCTCATTGAAATTCAAAGCGGTCTGACCGATAAAAGTGGGATACTTTTTCTTCATGCCTATCGGTGAACAGCCACCTCGCATATAGCCGGTCAGCGAGATAAGCTCTTTGACATGGATCATTTCGAGGCTCTTGACCCCTGCACATTTGGCACATTTTTTCAAATCAAGTTCCGCACCAACAGGGATGCAGAAAACGAACAGTCCGCTCTTACCGTTTCGGGTGACAAGGGTTTTGAACACCTGCTCGGGGTCAAGTGACAGTGCCTCGGCGGCATGAACGCCGCTCAGGTCACTCTCATCGTAGTCATACTGATGAACCGTATAGGCTATCTTCGCCTTATCGAGCATTCTCATGGCGTTGGTTTTGGTCATTTTTCCACTCCCTGCACACTTAATATCCGCTTTTCACGCAGTCATCCGAGACATCTCGAAGAAAGCTGTAAAGCGGTGCGTATTTTTTAAACTTCTCACGCAAAATGTCTATTATTTCCTCACTCTCAAGCTTTTCGAGGGCAAAAGAGGAAAAGATGAAATAGAAATATTTTGCATTGTAATATTCCTCAAGACCCTCGGGGCAATCGGGCTTGGGACGCTTATAATGTTCGGCGTCAAAAATCGCCCCTGCACTCAACGCCGAATCGACGGCAGCCAAAAAGCGTTGGGGTTCGGCTCTGAGGTGCTCTCTGAACTTTTCCATAAAATCGGGCGTAGCGGCATATGTGCCGACTCCGCACGACCACATGGCAGGGGTTACCTCAAACCACATACACGGATAGCCCCGCCACTCTTTTTTCGGGCGCATGAACATTATCCACATATTCTCCCTGTAGAGACGCTTGTCATGGGTATAGCGTGTATCTCTGCGAACTCGGGAGACCATCTTTGTCGGAATAGTGTTCATCAGCTCATCAAGCTCAAGCATATCATCGCTCAATGCGGCGGCAATTTGACGCATCGGAACAGTGATTCCGCTTTTTATCTTCTCTTTGTTTTCCTCGTAAAACGCCTTTGAATCGTTGAAACGGTTCAACTGCATAAGGAAAAGCGTATCCGAATTTATTCCCGAATAGGACATCATATTACTCCCCTGTCGTGCATTGCCTGAGCGGCGAGCATAACGCCTGCCTTGGCACTGTGGAAGTTGAAACCTCCCTGCATCCATGCGGCATAAGGCTCTCTGAGCGGCGCATCTGCGGACAACTCAATAGACGAGCCCATAGTAAACGCACCTGCCGCCATGATAACCTGACTGTCATAGCCGGGCATATCCCACGGTTCAGGCACGACAAAAGAATCAACAGGCGCACCTGCCTGCATACCCTGGCAGAAAGCGATAAGAGCCTCGGGCGTTCTGAGCTGAACAGTTTGAATTATATCAAAGCGTTCCTCCGCACTTGTCGGGGTGACATCAAAACCGAACTCCTCGAACAGTGCCGCCGCAAATACGGCTGTTTTAAGTGCCTCGCCGACGATATGGGGGGAATTGAAAATGCCCATGAACAGCTCTCTGTTCTGACCGAGGGTTGCACCGACTTCTCTGCCGAGACCCGGCACTGTCATTCTGTATGAGCACTTCTCGACAAGGTCGGCTCTGCCTGCTATGTAACCGCCGTTTTTGGCAATGCCGCCACCTGCGTTCTTAATAAGCGATCCTGCCATTATATCCGCACCGACCTGCACAGGCTCGAGTCGCTGAACAAACTCGCCGTAGCAGTTATCGACAAAGACTATTGCGTTCGAAACGCTCTTGACGGCTTTTGCTATCTCGGCTATCTTCTCAACCGAAAGGCTCGGGCGAAGAGTATATCCCCTTGAACGCTGGATATAAACAAGTGCGGGCTGTTTTGCCTTTGCAGCCTCGGTTATCGCAGGGATGTCCGGTTCGCCGTTTTCGTCCAAATCGACCTGCTCGTATTTTACACCGAAGTCCTTGAGCGAACCCATACCCTCTCCGTTGATACCGATGACGGGATGGATTGTATCATAGGGCTGACCCGTGACGCTGAGCATAATATCACCGGGGCGAAGAAGTCCGAAGAGAGCAACACCGAGTGTATGCGTACCGCAGGCAAAGCTGTGGCGGACAAGGGCATCCTCTGCGCCGAATGCGCTTGCGAAAACCTTGTCGAGAGTTTCACGACCTCTGTCACCGTAGCCGTAACCGGTGGTCTCGGTGAAGTGGCTTTCGCTGACCCTGTTTTCAATAAATGCCGAGAGTACCTTCTGCTGATTATACTCGGTGTTTTTCTCTATCCTCGCAAAGCTGTGTTCTGCACGCTCAAGTGCTCTGTCAGCCGCATTGAGTATTTTTTCGTCAAATTTAAAAAATGTCTGTTCCATTATCCTGTTCCTATTCATTATCATATTCTGCCCATCTGCCGATGAGCGAAAAGCCTGACTTTTTATAAAAATCAACTATACTGCCGTTTTTGCAAAACAGTTCGACTCGCTTGCCCTCACTCTTATATTTTTCGGCAACAGTCAGCACCGCTTCGCCGCCTAGTCCCCTGCCTCGAAGAAGCTCATCTGCCGCAACGCAGCCTAAAAACGCCGCAGAATCGGTCACAAACAGCGCACAGGCACACACAGCAACAAGTCCATCCTGCTCTATGACGCTCCACTGCGAAACGCCTCTGTTCATTCGGCGTGAAATATCGGCTATCCATTCGTTCTTTTCACCCAGACGGTCGAAGCCCGAACGGGTGAGCAAATCGAAAACCTCACGCAAATCGGGATACCTCGGCAGGCACGCCTTTCCTTTGAGCGGTTTTGAAAGGGAATCAAAACGCACTATATTTCCCGTGCGTGACGGAGTGAAGCCGAGCTTCACACACACGCTCTCATCGAGAGACAACGTGCAAAATCCTATTATTTTTAGGAACTCACGAAGCTCCTCGAAGTCGGCGGAATCCGCCGCCGATATTACAGCCGTGCCGTAAACAATGGCAACCGCCGCAGTTGTTTCGCCGTCGATTTCCTGCACCCAAAACTGTGCCGATGAAATGTCTGCGGAATAAGCGAGACTGTAACCCAATATCTTCGTGCCGAAAGCATCACGGGCGCAAAACGCTCGAAGTTCGGCACTGTCTGCCGTTTTAAGCATTGGCAAGCACCTTGAGCAGTTCATCTGCAAGGCGGTAGACCTCATCGCCGTCCGAAAGCTTTATTACACACGAGGGCGAATGGAGGTACCTGCACGGCAGGGACACCGCTATGGTCTTGACACCGCCTGCGCTTGCGTGAATCGTTCTCGCATCGTTGCCGCCTGCAACCATGGTTTTTGTCTGAATCTTTATACCGTTTTCTTCGGCTGTCTTATATGCCAATTCATACAGCGAACGGTCATAAATCGTTCCCCTGTCCATAAATCCGACAACTGCGCCCTCTCCGAGCGAGCAGACACGCTTATCGCCCTCGACACCGTAAATATCGGCGGCAGTCGTTGTCTCCACCACAACTGCATAATCGGGACGCAGAGTAAACGCCGCAACGCCTGCTCCCCTTGTACCTATCTCCTCCTGAACGCTGAAAGAAAAGTCGGCATCATATTCAAGCTCACTTTGTATCAGTTTTATAAGCACGGCGCAACCCATTCGGTCATCGAGTGCCCTGCCCTGAAGAAAACCGTCTCCGAACTCGGTGACGAAAGAATCGAATATCACCATATCGCCGGGCGAAACAAGCTTCTTCGCCTCGTCGCCTGAATTTGCGCCGATGTCGATATAAAGTTCGTCGTTCTTCGGCATATTCAGGCTGTCATCTTTGGAGAGCATATGGATAGGTTTTACGCCGATAACTCCGGGAATTTCGCTATCTCCGACCTTGACGGTTCTGCCGAGTATAACTCTCGTATCCACTCCGCCGACCGTGGTAAACTTCAACATTCCGTCATCGGTGATATAAGTGACAAGGAGTCCGACCTCGTCCATATGTGCATCGAACATCACCCTGTTTTTGGCAGGATTTTTGCCTTTTTTGTGAACAAGGAGATTGCCAAGGGGGTCTACCTCGTACTCGGCGTAATCTTTTATTTCGGAAATTATCAGTTCCCTGACCTTTTCTTCCCTGCCGGATATACCGCCGACAGCGCAGAGCTTTTTGACTGTTTCAAGCATTACGCACGCCCCCTTTCAATTATATATGCCGCCATAAGCTCGGCAACCGCTTCAATATCGTTAATATCGACTATCTCGACTGCGGTGTGCATATTCCTCTGCGGAATGGAGAGAAGTCCCATTTTAACTCCCCTGCCCGAACGTTGAATATCATCGGCATTCGTGCCTGTACTACCACCCATAACCTCGCAGGAATAAGCTATATCATTCTCCTTGGCCAGACGCTCAAAGGTACGTGACATCGAGTAATCAAGCGATGGTGAAAAGCCTATCATAGCACCCTTGCCGAGCTCGCCGCATTTTTCTTTGTTAAGTCCCGGTGCCATGGCAAAGCTCACATCCACACTGATTGCCTCATCGGGCGAAAGTGTAAAACTTCCCGTCGCCGCTCCGCCGCCGCTGTTTTCCTCCTGCACTGAGAAAAGCACACTTATACGGCAGCCGTGGTCTTTGTTCTCAAGCAGTTCGAGGCAGCGAAGCACTGCCGCAACTCCGGCACGGTCATCAAGTGCCGCACAGGACACCCTGGAATTGAGTAGCTTTTTGGGCGTGCTGTTGACCGTAACACGCATACCGGGGCGAACCTTTTTTCTGACCTCATCTGCGGAAAGTCCGACATCTATCGCAAGCTCGTCAAAATCTTTCGCCTTTGTTCTGTCGTCACCCGAGGAAAGGTGCGGCGGAGTTGAAATAACAACGCCAAAAAGAGGCTCGTCCGCCCAGACCGTCACCTGCTCTGCGGCAAGCACTCTCGCATCCATTCCGCCGACACGGGCAACCTTTATGAATCCGCTGTCATCAACAGATGTAACAGCCAGACCTATTCTGTCAATATGCGCTTCGAGCAGGATGTGAACACCCTCGCCCTCAGCCGAGCCGCAGACACTGCCCAGTGCATCGATATGCGCCGGCATATATTTTTCAAGCTTTTCGAGTGCAAGCTCAGCCGCCTCACTCTCATCGCCCGAAGTACCGTTTGCACCCGCAAGTTCGAGCACCAAAGCATTTAATTTCTCATTATTCGGCACGACACATCTTCCTTTCAAAAATTAAAGTTGAAAATTGTAAAAAATGATAGTATTATATAAATACAGATTGCTAAACTCGATTGGAGCGACAAAAATGAGTCATCACCATCACCATCATCACCACAGAAAAAAGAACACGAAGAAAAAAGTTCTCATCACCCTCGGCGTAATTGTGCTTGTTCTCGCCATTGTACTGACTGCCGGAATAGTAGCGGTAAATCACTACCTGAGCAAGATGAACTACGAAGAAGAGACGAAAGAGATAAATCCCGAGTTTGTCGAAGAAATTTCCGACCCCGATGCGGACAAGGACATATCCGAAAATATCGATGACCCGAGAATGTGGTATAACGACGATATTATCAACATCCTGCTTATCGGTCGTGACCTCGGCAAGGGTTCAAAATATTATTCCCGTGCCGACTCCGTCATACTCGTCTCGATAAACAAGCTCAACAGCTCCATAAAGCTCGTCTCGCTGTCGAGAGCTACATATGTCTCCATCCCCGGTCACGGCAATGCAAGACTCAACGCCGCCCATGCTTACGGCGGTCCACAGCTGCTCATAGACACGATTGAGCAAAACTACAAGATAAGAATAGATCACTATGTCAGCATTGACTTTGACGGCTTTATAAAAGCAATCGACGCACTCGGCGGAGTTGACATCAGCCTCACGGCAGAAGAAGTGACCGCACTCTCATCCATTCTTCGTCAAAACGGCACAGTGATAAACGGCGCAGGCAGCTATCACTTAAACGGCAACGAAGCTCTCGAATACGCCCGTTTGAGAGGCATCGACAGCGACCGTGACAGAACCGCAAGACAGAGAAATGTCCTCACCGCTATCTTCGCAAAGTTCAAGAAGATGGCCACCACCGAGAGCTATGCAAGCATTTTAAGCAAGGGTACCGATTTCCTCGATGAGGTTCTTCCGCTCGTTAGCACCGACTTCGGCAAGAGCGAAATAGTCGGTCAGGCCAGAAACTATATGAGCTACCTCAGATGGCCCATTGAAGAAGCGATTATCCCGAAAGACAAAACTCCGCTGACAAACATCAATGGAACGGAAGTGCTCATCGTCAACTGGGCAAACATCAAAAATGACATTCACGAGGTTCTTTATCCCGGTATAGAGCCCCAGGAAAAA
This sequence comes from uncultured Clostridium sp., assembly GCA_964523465.1. Lineage (GTDB taxonomy): Bacteria > Bacillota > Clostridia > Oscillospirales > Acutalibacteraceae > CAG-177. The sequence goes on from CAZFZW010000011.1 coordinate 14,038, forward strand.
TCCTGAGGCTCACAACGGACAGTTACAGCTCGACACCGCCTACGGGGCGAACCGAGAGTATGTAGCACGAACCCGAACCGAATACACTTTCCATCAGGTCTTTGTACTCATCGAGCTTATCGAGCGGTACAAAGGCCTGAATCGTTCCTGCGAATCCACCGCCGTGAACTCTCCATGCACCGCAACCGTCAAGCAGCTTTTCACTCAGCGAAAGTGCGAGTGACACCGGCTGTTCGGCGGATTTTTTGCACGAAAATACATTCTGGTTATACATATACGAAGAGCGTCCGCTCTCGATTATATACTTCTTAAAGGTCTCAAAATCACCGCACTTGAGTGCTGCCGCCTGCTTATCCACACGGGCATTGTCGCCATAGAAATGCATGGCTCTGAGCACCGCTCTGTCTCCGCAAGCCGAGCGGATGCCGGCGATATTCTTCACAAACTCAGCCTCATCGACCTCACGCAGTACGCTCTTTCCGAGATATTCCGCAACGCTCTCCATCTCCTTGCGAACCGCCGCATATTCATCGGTCAGGTCGGAATGACTTCCGCCTGTATCAACTATGCAAAGAGCGTGACCGCTCGAAGCGAAGTCAAACTCAAGCTTCTCGATAACGGGCTTTGACGGGTCGTTGAAGTCAATCTTGACAAAAGAGCCGACAGAGCTTGTCATCTGGTCGAGCAGACCGCAGGGCTTACCGAAGAATTTATTCTCAGCTGCCTGAGCTATCTGTGCTATCTCAACGGCACTCACCTTGCCGTCATTGAACATAAAGTTAAGTATTGTGCCCAGAAGCACTTCAAATGCCGCAGAGGACGAAAGTCCCGAGCCTGAAAGAACATTGGACGCTGTTGCGGCATCAAACGCACCTATTTTATATCCACGGCTGACAAACTCGGCACACACGCCTCTGACAAGAGCGGAGGATCTGCCAAACTCAGACTCACGAGGAGAGAGATCGGTTATATCAACCGTATCCATAGGATAACCCTCGCTCTTGACATTGACGAGGTTACCCTCGCTCATTGCCGCAACGGCTATGGCGTCAAGGTCAACACTTGCCGCCAGAACGCAGCCGTGATTGTGGTCGGTGTGATTACCGCCTATCTCGGTTCTGCCGGGAGCACTGTAAAGTCCTGCAACACGGTCTTTGCCGTAAAGAGACTCAAACTCACTTATAACACGGCAATAACGCTCTTTTTGCGATGAATCGCCGGGATAGAGCATTGCAAACTTCTCATCAAGCTCGCCGCCGTTAATTTTTGCTTTTAAAATGTCGGTAGTATACATAAGCTTACCTCGTTTTAAGATTTTTTATTTTTAGAGCCTGAAACGCTCTTTTCAACCAGTGACCATATGAGATTGACGCTCAACATGGAAATTCCGCTTATAGACAGTGCCGCTATCAACGGCATAAGGAATGCCGCAGAGAGGGGGTCAAACACATTCGTACCCATGAATGTATAAGAGAGAAGTTTCGGAGCAAAGCCCAATGCGGACAGCAGAAGAAACTGCCAATATGAAAACTTTATCGACCCGTATATCCTGCTGACACTGCCCAGTGGAAATCCGGGTATCAGGCGGAACGCAACAAGCAGAGCTTTGTTGACCTTGCCGGAGCTTTCCATAATCTTGCGTGCCCGCTCGTTTCGGCTTATCAGTTTCCACGCATTTCCGCTGCCGAGCCTCATTCCCTCAAGATACTTTATACTCATCATAATAAGCACGCCGACAAAATTGACGGGAAGTGCCCAGTAAGACGGCAAAACCGCACCCGTTAAAACGCACACGGCCGAAACCGAAAGCAGAGGAAGAAACGCACGCACGCAGAAAACTATCAACATTGCGAGAACAAATTTCCAGCTTATTCCGAGCGACTGTATAAACTGCTCGACCTCGAGCAGATTTTTTTGATAGACCTTATACCAAACCCATAGCCTGTCATATCTGAGCAGATAGACGACTACCGAGAGCAGCACCGCCGCCACGAGCAGGGCAGCTCCCACGACATTCATTATGCCGCTGCGTGTCCAATGCTTTTTCAAGCCTTCACCTCAAACCGATATTACAATTTAAGCCGCACATAACTATATAATTGTATAACATATTTCAAAGCTTTTCAACACAAATGCAAATTTTAAGTGAAATAATCTTTCAAGACAAAGCGTTATATGATATAATTCAATTACTTTAACGGCGATACAATTTATACCGCACGGCGAGGAGGAATCGTTTTGGGCAAGAGAGCTGTTGTTTTGAGCGGAGGCGGCGCAAAGGGCGGCTATCAGATAGGCGTTTGGAAAGTTCTGCGGCAGATGGGATTCATCCCCGATATAGTCGTCGGAACTTCCGTGGGCGCACTCAACGGTGCGTTGATGGCACTTGATAACTTTCCTGCGGCACTCGACATCTGGGAAAACATGAGCATGGACAGCGTGTTCCAGAAATTTGTCAATATGTCCGATGAAGAAAACCCCGAGCGTGAGTCATATATAAAAGAACTTGCAAAGGAAGTAATTTTCAAAGGCGGTGCAGATTATACGCCTTTGCAGGAGCGTGTCAAGTCCTTAATGGACGAAGAAAAACTGCGTACTTCCCCTATCCGATTCGGGCTTGTCACCACGATGTTTCCGAAGATAAGGCCTGTTGAAGTGTTCATCGAAGATATTCCCGAGGGCAAGGCGGCCGACTATGTGCTTGCAAGTGCGGCGGCGTTCCCGTTTATGAAGTCATATAAAATCGGCGAGACATCGTTTGTTGACGGCGGATATTCCGACAATATGCCCGTCAAGATGGCAATAGAAGCAGGTGCGGATGAAATAGTCGTAATAAACATCGGCAAAAGTGCGGGTGCAGGCTACGGCGAGACGGACAATGTTTCTTTCAAATACATCAGCAGCAAAAAGCCGCTCAACGATGTATTCGGCGGAATGTTGATGTTCGACCGTGAAATCTCGCTGTCCAACATCCGTCAGGGCGAACTTGACGCTTACAAGGCGTTTGATATGCTCGACGGTTATTACTATGCGTTTAAGAAGTACGAAAAATACAAAATCACCGCTTTCGAGCCTTACTGTGCGGAGAGATTCGACAAGGTGTTCTCGGGTCTGCCGAGTGCAGGCAGAGTCGAAAAAAGCGGCAGAGAGAGCGTACTGAACTATCTTCGAGGATATGAGGACAGACCGTTTGAATTCAACTCAAATATCCTCTACTGTGCAGAAACTGCCGCAGACATATTCGGCATAAACGCACAGGCGGAATATACATTAGAGGAATTGGACGGACTGATAAATCAGGCGGCAATAGCACTCATCACCGAAGAATACGGCACAAAGGTGGAGGAACTGAGTCAACGGCTCGACCACGGGCTCAGCCTCGACTTGATAAAAATAGTGGCAAACAATTTTGACAAAAAGTTTTTGCTCGCATATACGCTAAAGCTTCTGCTTAATGAACAGATGGAATATGACGACAAAAAGCGGCTGTGGCTCATCGCGGACATTATGCCGCAGACATTCTGTGCGGCACTTTATTGCTGTGCATCAATTTTAAAAGCAAAGGACAACAAAAATGAAAATAGTAATTCTTGACGGCTATACCACCAATCCCGGAGACCTTTCGTGGGATTTTTTGAAGGAATTCGGCACATACACAGTCTATGACCGCACACCCGAGGACAAAATAATCGAGCGTGCAAAGGACTGCGATATTATAATCACCAACAAAACACCCGTCCGTGCCGAGACCATAGCACAGCTCCCGAATCTTAAATTCATAGCACTGCTTAGCACCGGATATAATGTTGTTGATGTTGACTTTGCGGCCAAAAGAGGCATCCCCGTGTCAAATGTCCCCTGCTACAGCACCTCGGCCGTGGCACAGCTTGTGTTTGCATTTATTCTCGAGTTCACCAACCGTGTCTCGCTGCACAGCGAGGCGGTACACTCGGGCGAATGGAGCAGCTGCCCCAACTTCTGCTTTTGGAAATCGCCTTTGACGGAGCTTCAGGGCAAGACAATAGGCATAATAGGATACGGCAAGATAGGCAAGGCGGTTGCAAGAATCGCAGAAGCTTTCGACATGAATGTGCTCGCTTCCTCCCGTTCGGCGACAGTCGGCGAGAGCGACGGCAACGTGAAATTCGTCACCGTTGACACTCTCGCAAAGGAATCGGACTTCATCACCCTCCACTGTCCTCTCACCGAGCAGACAACCGGCATGGTCAACGAAGAGTTTATATCGAAGATGAAGAAAAGCGCCTATCTCATCAACACCTCGAGAGGCCCTGTCGTGGATGAAAATGCACTTGCCGCCGCACTCAGGAGCGGCAGACTGGCAGGAGCCGGCATTGATGTAATGGGCATTGAGCCTCCCAAGTGCGACAATCCGCTCTTTGAACGTGAAAACTGCCTGATAACTCCGCACATAGCATGGGCAGGATTCGAGACAAGAACCAGACTCGTCGGCATAGTCGAAGAAAACCTGCGTGCATTCGCACAGGGCAAGCCGATAAACACCGTAAACTGATCCGAAGCCGCACCGCATCAGCAAAAACAGTGCGGCGGATTTTCCAGCCCGAAGATGAATATTTTAAATTTTATGACATAATTGTAAACTTTGGAAAAAGGTATTGATTTTTACCGCAAATGGGTCTAAAATATGAATTAGCACTCAAGGATGTCGAGTGCCAAAAATATTTTTTAACTTTGTATTTCAATATTCAGGAGGAATCTATATGAACATTAAACCGCTTGCAGACAGAGTTGTTGTTAAGCCTGTCGAGGTTGAGGAGACCACGAGCAGCGGCATCATTCTCGCCGCTTCCGCTCAGGAGAAACCTCAGTTTTCAGAAGTCGTCGCAGTAGGCCCCGGCGGACTCGTTGACGGCAAGGAAGTCGAAATGTATGTTAAGGTCGGCGACAAGGTAATCACCGGCAAATATTCCGGTACCGAAGTAAAGCTCAACAAAGAAGAGTATACCATAGTTCGTCAGAGCGACATTCTCGCTATTGTAGAATAATCGGAGGTAATTCATCATGGCAAAACAGATAATTTACGGTGAGGAAGCAAGAAAGGCTCTCCAGGCCGGTATTGATAAGCTCGCTAACACTGTTAAAATAACACTCGGCCCCAAGGGCAGAAATGTTGTACTTGACAAGAAGTACGGTGCTCCGCTGATAACCAACGACGGCGTGACCATTGCTAAGGATGTCGAGCTTGAAGATCCCTTTGAGAACATGGGCGCACAGCTCATAAAGGAAGTTGCAACAAAGACAAACGATGTTGCCGGTGACGGAACAACCACTGCTACCCTGCTCGCTCAGGCACTCGTTCGTGAGGGCATGAAGAATGTTGTTGCAGGCGCAAACCCGATGGTAATCAAGAAAGGCATCCAAAAGGCTGTTGATGCAGCTATCGAGGCTGTTAAGTCTCACTCCCAGCCTGTCAAGGGAACTGAGGACATCGCAAGAATCGCCACTATTTCCTCCGCTGACGAGGACATCGGCAGAATCATTGCCGACGCTATGGAGAAGGTCACTTCCGACGGCGTTATCACCGTTGAAGAGTCCAAGATCGCTCAGACCGAGGCAGAGGTTGTTGAGGGTATGCAGTTTGACAGAGGCTACATCTCCCCCTACATGGTAACAGACACTGACAAGATGGAAGCTGTCATTGACGATGCTCTCATCC
>CAZFZW010000012.1:0-18089 GCA_964523465.1 uncultured Clostridium sp.
AAACAGGCTGGCTGTACGGAATGCTCATTATGGGCATCATTCTGGCAGTACAGCTTATCGTAAAGTGGAAAGACTGGGATGTTCTCAGAAAGCTCGGTGCGTTCACGGTGATTGTCCTTGTGTTCCATGTCTGGGAAGAGTGGGTCATGCCCGGAGGATTCCACTATTTTTATAACATCGCTTCGGATGCGGCGTTGCGTGACCGCTATCCGATGAACGAGCTGACGGATATGATAACAAACTTCGGCGGTGCGTTGATTTGGTTTGTTTTAGTGCAGACAAACAAATATGGGCGAAAAATGAGCTTTGCCGTCATGCTGTTCAGCTTTGCGGAAGTCATCATTCACCTGCTCGGTGCGACTTCCTCCCGTGCGCTCCTGCTTGAAAGCGGCGTGTACTCGCCTTTTTATACACCCGGTATGCTCACGGCACTTGTCTGCTGGCTGCCTTTGGGAATTGCATATATCGTCTGTTTTGCGAAAAATCACCCGAAGATACGGGATGTCCTCGGCGGTGTTGCGATTCTCGCCGTGCTGAGTGTGCTACTGATAACTCTGCCCGAAAATCTCTTAAAGAGCGAGAACACTGCCTATGTTTATGATAACGCCGGCTGGTATGAGCAATTCATTGACGAGGGCGGTGCGATTGTTGACCGTAGCGGTAGCCGGACGAAATGAGCAAAAATATCACGGATTTTTTGAAAGACCCTCTGTCCGCAGGGAGACTGAAGCTGTTTGAGTCTGTACTTGTGTTTGTCGGCTCGGTTTTTGTCAACACCTGTTTTCAGCTGACTTCCTTTTCGGCAGCGGTTCGGTGTTTTTTGAAATGCTCGGGTGAAGAAAATGTCGCCGAGCGGTTGAGTGAAATACTCTCTCTTAATAATACACCTGTCGGTTTGCGGATCGCTTTCGGGTTGCTTATGAGTCTGTTCGCTTTTACTTTTCTGCTGATAGCGGCATACTGGGATGAACAGAGTAAAAATTTTGCCGTATTGTTCAAAAGAGCCTGTTCTTTTATGCTCGCACCGACACTGCTTGTGTTAACGGCGACAGTGATAATGAATTTCTCCCTGACGCTCGGCGTACTGTTCGGCGTTGCAGCGGCGATAAGCTGTGTTGCGGCAATAGTCTGTTCGGGCAGGAGATCGAATCGCAACTCTTTTCTTATAATTGCCGTTGCGACGGCTTTCTTTATGGTGACAGTCGTTCTGCTCACACGAAACCACTTTGTAACAATGCTCTCGCTGATATGAAAAAACTGCGTCAATGCCTTTCGGTGTTGACGCAGTTTCAGTTTGAGCTGTATTGCTTTTATCAGTTGTCTCTTTCTGCAAGGCTTCTGCCCATAAGAACGCCCATGACGGATGCCATCATCAGACCTCTTGTCCAGCCGCTCGAATCACCGAGGCAGTGGAGGCCCTTAACATTGGTGTCGAGGTTCTCGTCCATCTTTATACGGTTGGAGTAGAATTTAAGCTCGGGTGAATAGAGCAGTGTCTCCTCAGCCGCAAAGCCGGGCACGACATAATCGACAGCCTGAATGAAATTGATTATGTTGAGCATTGCACGGTAAGGCATGGCGGCGGTGATGTCGCCTGCGACCGCATCGGGCAGAGTGGGTCTGACATTGGAGCGGTCAAGCTCCTTTTGCCAAGTACGCTTGCCGTCGAGAATATCGCCGTAACGCTGAACGAGTATGTGTCCTGCGCCGAGCATATTTGTCAGCTCGCCGACTTTCTGTGCATATTCAATCGGCTGATTGAACGGCTGATTGAAGTTGTGCGAACAGAGGATAGCGAGGTTTGTGTTGTTGCTCTTGAGCTCCTTGTAAGAGTGTCCGTTGACAACTGCGAGGTCGTTGTCATAGTTCTCCTGGCTGACGAATCCGCCGGGATTCTGGCAGAATGTACGCACCTTGTTCTTGAACGGCTTGGGATAGCCGATAAGCTTTGATTCATAGAGAACGTCGTTGACTTTCTCCATGACTTCGTTTCTGATTTCCACTCTAACACCGATGTCAACAGTGCCGGGCTGATGGGAAATATCGTGCTCCGCACAGAGCTTTTCAAGCCAGTCCGCACCTCTGCGGCCGGTTGCGATAACGGTGTGATCAGCAAAAATCTCTATGTTCTCGCTGCCCTTGCGTACATATACGCCCTTGCACTCGCTGCCCTGCAAAATTATGTTGTCGCACTCATAACCGAAGAGCATATCAACGCCGTTTTCTATAAGATACTGCTCAATTGCATAGTATATATCCTGTGCCTTTTCCGTGCCGAGATGACGGATGGGGCAATCGACAAGGCGAAGGCCCGCTTTTATGGCACGCTTTCTGATTTCCTTTACTTCCTCTTCTCTGCCGATACCCTCAATGTGGGTGTCTGCACCGAACTCAAGGTAGATTTTGTCCGCATAGTCTATGGTCTCCTGTGCAACATCGTATCCGATAAGCTCGGGAAGCTGACCGCCGACCTCGGGGCTGAGGGAGAGCTTGCCGTCAGAGAATGCACCTGCGCCCGAGAAACCTGTTGTGATATGGCAATAGGGCTTGCAGTTGACGCACTTATGAGTCTGCGACTTGGGGCAGCGGCGTTTTTCAATCGGCTGACCCTTTTCGACTATCATAATTTTCTTGTTTGCGCCCTTGCGGATAAGCTCAAGAGCCGTAAAGATTCCGGCAGGGCCTGCACCGATAATTACTACATCGTATTTCATTAACTACACCTCGTCATTTATTCGGGAAGAGTTATCTCTTCATCTATTTTATCAACGCCATCGGTTCCTATCTCATGGAGTGCCGGCATAAAGAACAAGCCGGGTGCTCTTCCTGTCGGGAACAGGTCAAACAGAGGAACCATAACAAACGCTCTTTGCGTTATTCTCGGATGCGGCAGGGTCATTGAAAAGCTCTCGCTCTTAACGCCCTCATAGAGCAGCAGGTCGAGGTCAAGAACCCTCGGGCCGTCCTTTATCGTGCGTACTCTGCCGTATGCGCCCTCTATTCCGAGGCACGCACCGAGCAGCATCTGCGGAGAAAGCTCGGTTTCAACCGTCACCGCCGCATTATAAAACAGCGGCTGGGGTTCATATCCCACGGGTCTTGTCTCATAAACATGAGAGCAGGCCGTCACCTTTGTTTTGGGCAGGCGTGAGAGCGAGCGTACCGCTCCGTTTATATTCTTCATCCTGTCCCCCATGTTCGAGCCGATCCCTATTACTGCCTGCATACAGTTAGCCATAAAAATCACTGCCTTTCGCTATTTTCTTCTTACCCTTTATTTACAGCTCGTTTCTGTCAACAGTTATACTGACCGCCGCAAAGTCGAAATCCGCTTTCATCGGCGCATCCGGCTTTTTGAGCGTCACTTTTACTCCCTCAAGGGACGTAAATTCCTCGAGCAGTGCCAGCGCAACACGCCGAGCCGCCCGTTCAATAAGCTTGTCCTTTTGCTCGGTGAAAACACGCCGGGCACATTTTATTATCTGTGCATAGCTCACGGAATCCTCGAGCTCATCGCTTTCCCCCGCCTTTTTCAGGCTCATATACGCCTCGATGTCGAGCACGAAGGTCTGTCCGTCCTCCTGCTCCTCCGGATTCACTCCGTGATAAGCAAACAGCTTCAAACCACAGACTAATATTTTATCCATTACACACCCCCGAGTCAATACTTTTGAGCGCATCGGCACATCTTGCCGACTGAACAGCCGAAAAAACATCGTGCGCCCTTATTACATCCGCACCGCCGAGAATACTCGCCGTGTGCAGTGCCACCGTTCCGGGGTCACGCCTTGACGGGTCGCCCTCTCCCGAAGAAATACCGATGACACGCTTTCGTGACACTGCCGACATCAGCGCACTGCCACCGATTTTCAGTTTGCCGATATTTTTAATGAGCCTGAGATTGTCCTCATAGCTTTTTGCAAAACCGATTCCGGGGTCAAAGCAGAGACTCTCGGGTGAAATTCCGTAGCTCTGTGCCACATCGCTCGCTTTGAGGAAGAAGTCCCTGACTGACTGCACCACGCCGTCGGCATACTCCGGCTCTGCATCTGCGCCGCAGGGGTTGTGCATGATTATCCACCCTGCGCCGTGCGACTTGACGACCCTTGCCATCTCCTCGCTCGCCTCGCCGCTGACATCGTTTATTATCCTCGCCCCGTGGTCAAGTGACGCTCTCGCACACTCGGGATAAAATGTGTCAACGCTTATCGGCACAGTTATTTTTCCCCGAAGTAAATCGAGCACGGGCAACAGCCTCTCGAGTTCCTCTGCGGCAGTAAGCCTTTGTGCCCCCGGTCGTGTTGACTGTGCGCCGACATCGATTATGTCTGCGCCGAGTGCCTGCATTTCGAGAGCGTGCTCAAGTGCCTTTTGCGGCTCGTTGAATTTGCCGCCGTCCGAAAAAGAATCGGGCGTTATATTGAGTATCGCACACACAAGCGTGTGCTGAGTTGTGTCGAAAACAAAGTCTTTCATTTTCTGCGCCTTACTTTGTCAAAAGTGAAATTGCCTCGGCTCTCGCTCTGGCATCGGAACGCATTGTACCTCTGAGCGCAGAAGTCCTTGTCTGTGCTCCCGAGGCTCTTGCGCCACGCATGGTCATACACAGGTGCTCCGCCTCAACAACGACTGCCACTCCGAGCGGAGACAGCTCACTGTCGAGGAAGTCCGCTATCTGCGAAGTCAGCCTCTCCTGAAGCTGTGGTCTGCGTGCAAACGAATCAACTATCCTCGCAAGCTTTGACAGGCCGATAACCTTGCCGTCCTGCGGTATATAAGCAATGTGCGCCCTGCCGATAAACGGCAGAAGATGATGTTCGCACATCGAATACATCGGAATGTCACGCACAATGACCATTTCCTCATTTTTCTCTTCGTTGAATATCTTCACATATCTCTTCGGGTCATCCTCGAGACCTGAAAATATTTCCTCATACATTCTTGCGACCCTCTCCGGAGTTTCCCTGAGGCCCTCTCTGTCCGGGTCCTCGCCGACTGCCGCGAGTATCTCTCTGACTGCCGCTTCTATTCTCGCCTTATCCACTCTGTTTCCCCCTGTGTTTATGCCATAATGAACTCTATTATACAGTGCTCATCGTCTGCAATATAGTTTATCTGCATTGTCGAAAAACTTCCCCTGCCTGCATCAGCCACGCTGAGCAGACGGTAGATCTCCTCGTTTTTGAACAAGCCGTCTATCGCCGCAGAATATGCCTTTTCGTTTGAAAAGCTTATCTCGGTCTTGTCGCCCGATAAAAGGGACTTGAAGCAATCGGAAATCGCCGAGCGTGTGTCGGCATCGTAGCTGTCAAACCGCCTGCCCTGCTTTACAAAATAGTTCTCAGCCGTTGCCGTGCAGCCGGGAGCTGTGCCCTCAAAGGTGTGTGTCTTGAGTATATCTTCATCGGTGATGTTGAAGTAGGCATATCGCCTGTTTTCAATATCACCCTCGCCTATCGGGTCATCCCAAGTCAGGTCGAGATTGTATTTCTCACCGCCGAGGCAGACTATATTCCACATATGTCCCTCGCTCGTGCCGTCCTCTCTCGAGGCAGTACCGCAGATGAGATAATTTTCTATCCCGACTTTGTCGAGCAGCAGCTTTGCCGCCTTTGCATAGCCCTCGCACGAGGCCGTTCCCTTGACAAGCACACCGTATGCCGTGCTGTGCGACGCATCTTCCGCGCTGACATATTCGCAGCTGTTTATTATCGTGTCGTGAATGAACAGCTCCCTGTCAAAGTCGCTTTCAAGTGCCTCTGTTTCGGGCAACAGCTCGTCAAGCTTTGCCTGCATCTCAACTTTTCTCGCCTGATACTCATTTTGTGTCATGGTATATTCGCAGCTGAAGTAGAACCGTCTGCGTTCAGAAGTCAGCACACATTCCCGTCCGAGCATAACAAGCTCGGGGTTATCGTACATCACCGCAATCCAGACCTGTTCAAGCTCGGTGTCGGTAAGCTCCGGCACTTCTATACGCTCGGGAAAGTTTTCTATCTCCGAGAGTATCGCATTATATGCACGCTTGCCGTTTTCGGAGAGAGCGGAAAAGTAGTGCTTATATACTCCGTAGCAGCTGATTTCCTCTGCGGACGGAATGTTACCCGTTCTTATTATCGAGCAACCCGAAAGAATCAATGCGAATATCAGTAGGACTGCCACCGCCGTGCTTATTCGTCTTTTCATTTTCTCTCCCCCTTGCCGTTAGGGTCTCAGCTTCTTGTCTCGCTCTCGCTAAAAAGTCCGTCAAGGCTCACCGCCCTGTAGGAAATGTCGCCCTGTGCCATTGCGGAAAGCTTTTCCTCGCTGCGTGAAAAATCAAGGATTGATATATCCGTATCAAGTCCGTCGATTATCTGCGAAAAATAGTTTCTGCCCGAGGCGAGATATGTCTTTGTGATATACTGCGAGAACAGCTCGCACAAAAGCTCGCCTTGCTTATTCGCTCCGCCGCCCTGTGAAGTGAGCATATAGCGAAAATACTTGAGCAGTGTTTCGCCTTTTATGTTCTGCTCGCCGGGCATAAGTGAAAGGTTGAAACTGTCGGTTTTGTATTTTATGCGTTCGGGCACGGCTATCTGTGCGCCCGAGAGCACATTTATCGAATTTTTGAACTGTGTGGCAGTTGATATTGCATATTTGTCGGCCTTTTCACCGCAGAGCTGTTCGACGGCATTTTTCAGTCCGTTCGCTCCGCTTCGTGCATAGTGGCCTTTGAGCGAGTCAGAGATTCCGTTTATCTCCGCCTTTTCCTCGGGGTCGATTGCACACACCCTGACTTCTCCCGAGTCGAGGTCGGCACAAACCGCCGCCGCCAGATAAACATCATCCTTATCGTCGCTGACAACGGCAAGCACAAAGTTCGCCTTGCCCTCAAGCGGCAATACAGCATCGAGTGTGCTGTCCTCGGCCTCCTCTGTCGTCTTTTCGGGGAACAGATCGCCGAGCGAAATGTGCTGAGACTTGAACATATACAAAACGGAGACGAGCGCAAACACGAGGATAAACGCCGCAAAGCCCAGTGCAAAAAATCTGAACTGCCTTGTCTTTTTTTCCTGCGTTGTGCGGAATGTCATTCCTTTTTTCTTTGCCATACTGTCACCTTATCTCAAAAGAATCGCCGCAGAATATCCCTCAAGTGCAACCTCTCTGCCGTCACACCTGCCTCCCGACAGTACCCTTGCGTCCGCCCAGCTCTCGGGCACGCTGTAGGTTATCGGATGGCTGTTCGCATTTGCTATCACAAGCACCCTGCCGTTTTCATCCGCACGCTCATATGCTATGCAGCCCAAAGCGGCTGATATGCAGTTGAACTCGCCCTTTGCGAGCACTCTGCATTTCTTTCTTATCCTGCCGAGGGTCTTGTAGTATTCCAAAATCTCCGTGTTCTCCCGTCCCCACGGGAAACAGGCACGGTTAAACGGGTCTTCGCCGCCGGAGAGACCGACTTCGTCACCGTAATATATACACGGCACTCCGGGGAGTGTGAACTGAATTGTGGCGGCAAGTTTTAAGAGCTTTACGCCCCTTGCGTATTGCTCGGCGCTCAGCACGCCTTTGTCTCTGCCGCCCTCGGGTCGGGGCACATCGCCCCTGCCCAGTCGGGTTATCGCTCTGACCGTATCGTGAGTGCCGATATGATTCATCAGCGTGTCAAGAGAAGCTTTCGGATAGTGCTCAACGATATTCTCGACACACTCACGCAGTTTTTCCGCATTTGTCGTGCGTACAAAATCAATTATCGCATCGGCAAACGGATAGTTCATCACACTGTCAAGCTCCTCGCCCTCGAGATAAGGGCGGCGGTGTCCGTAGCTCACCTTATCAGTAGCGTCCTCCCAGACTTCACCGTAGATAAACGCATCATCTTTCTCGGCTCTGACTGCCGAATGAAAGCGCCGCAGAAATTCATCGGGCAGCTCATCCGCAACATCGAGCCGCCAACCCGATACGCCGCAACGCAGCCAGTGGCGCGCGACTCCGTTTTCACCCGTGAGATATTCGAGCACGCCGGGGTCTGTCTCGTTGAGCTCCGGCAAAATATCAACGCCCCACCAACAGGCATAGTCATCGGGATAGCAACGGAAATTATACCACGAAGCATACGGCGAATTTTTGTCACAATATGCACCCTTGCCGCCGTAGCGTGAGAATTTGTCAAAATATCGGCTGTCCGCACCCGTGTGGCTGAATACACCGTCGAGGATTATTCTTATTCCATGCTCGCCCGCCGTTTTACACAAAGACGAGAGCGACTCACTGTCTCCGAGCATGGAATCTATCTGCATATAGTCCGCCGTGTCGTATCGGTGATTTGAGCGTGCCGAAAAAACAGGGTTTAAATATATGCAGGTGACACCGAGAGCCTCGAGATAATCGAGCTTTTCTTCAACTCCCTTGAGGTCGCCGCCGAAAAAGTCGTATTTTTGTATTTTGCCCTGAGCGTCAGGCTCCCACATGGGTTCATCGCCCCAGTGTTCGCAGAAAACCGCTTCCTCGCTCATTTCAGGCAGTGGCGTTTTGCCCGAGCGACAAAATCTATCCGGGAAAATCTGATATATCACGCCGCCGCAGAGCCAGTCGGGAACTGTGCAGTCTCGCCTTGTCACCGTCAGACGGTAGCTTTCGCCCTCGCCTATGACGGCACTGCCGCCTGTTTCGAGAAATATATTCTTCACTCCCCACGGAGTGTCAAATTCAAAATGATAACGATAAAGTCCCGATTCCTCGGGTGCTTTCATTTGCAGCGTCCACCATTCCTCATCTTGCCCCTGCATCCGCTCCCACGAAAACAGGCTGTAGCTGCGTTCGCCCTGTTCGTTTTCCATAACAAGCCGCACCGCACTGCACTGTTCGTATCGGGGCAGAACAATCCTGAAAAGCACTTCATCACCCGAACGCACTGCTGCGCCGGGTGAGAGATGATATTTTTTTCTTGAATTGTAGGGAATAAAATGCATGAGTCTCGCCTTTATTTTGTGAGGATATATCTGCTGTCCGATTTGTCGGCGGAGGTCTTTATTTCAATAACGGTCTTGCCGGAGGGGTAGTTCTTCTGTGCGTCTGCCTTGACCGAAGTTAAATCGACTGCAAAAGCCGACACATTTGCACTCCACAGCGAGCCGTCATAAATCTCGCCGCTGCCGCCCAGAGCCGCATCGCCCTTCATCGTACAGTAAACCGGAGTGCCCGAGCACGCCGAAACGCAGGAATTGACGAAATTCACAAGTGTCTGATTCCTCGACACCGTGCCCTCTCCGTCAAAGGTTGCGACATTGGACTTGAGATCGGGGAACTGAACGCCGTCGAGCAGTATTGCATCAACGCCGAGTGCCTTTACCTCTTTGACTACCTCAACAAGATAATTCTGTGCCGATGCGGCATAGGGGTTGAGCCACGGCTTGCCGCCCTTTGAGGCCTCATTGTCAAGCCAGATCATATCGGTCGAGCTGTAATGGACAGCCGAAGTTCTGTCTATCCTCGGCATAAGCGGATCTTTGAAGCAATAAATCCTTGCTATAACCTTTATGTCGGATGACTTGAGTTTATCAACACTTGCCTTGGCGTTTGCCTGTGATTTTGAAACGGGTTCTTTTCCCTTTACCGCCTCAATCTCCGATGGATAGCTGAGATAACCCGAAGCGTCCTTGAAGTCGATGACCACGGCATTCTGACCTGCACTCTTGAGTGCGGATATGAACGAGTCAAGCTCGCTGCCGCCTGCAAGCAGAGATGTGCTGCCCAAACGGGCTTTTATCTCACCGGTCTGTTGGGTGTTGGGTGCTGCCTGATTGTTTGAAGTGTCCGCATTTCCCTGTGCGTCATCCTTCGTGGAATCCGCAGGGAGCGTTGTCTCATATTCGGCATCGGAAATGCCGAGCATGGTATCGGTGATGAAAAATGCCACAGTGAATATAACAGCCGCACCGAGTACGCTTGCGATAACTATACCGATAATGCGGTTCCTGCGCCGCTCGGTGTAGCTTTTTCGACGCTTTGATGCACCACCGGCGTTCTTGCTGAACTCGGTTATGCTCCTGTGCGTACCGGGCGAAAAATATCTGTCATATTTGCTTTTGCGTCTTGCCATTTTGACCATCCCTTATCCACCGCAGACGGTGACAAACATCTGCGGTTTGGAATATATAAAGTATTACGAGAACAGCGAGCTGCCCGAGAATCCCGAGAATGCAAGCGACAGCAATGCAACATAAATGAAAGCTGCCGGAGTGCCACGGAATGCGCCGGGTATCTCCTTATCCTGTGAAACGAAGTGAAGTCCCTTGCAAATTAGCGTTGCCGCAAGGACGAACGCAAGTCCTGCGCCGATTCCCGAGCCGATGCTCTCGGGCAGGGTGTAAGCCGCACTGCGGTCAAGCATGGGCATTGCAAGCACAAGGGTATTGAGTGCCGCCATACCGAGAGTTGCCAAAAACTTCTCGGTTGCGCCGAGTGAAAATTTCAGCACTGTGCCCGTTATCAGATAAACCACAAGCAGTGTTGCGCTGAAAAGCGCAAAGTGCAATGAAGTTGGCAGGGCATTTAATCTCGGGAAATATTCGAGCGCACGGCAGAGAACCGCCGTGACGGTCGAGAAAAACGCTATCATACTGGAAAACATCCACAGTCGTTTCGGTTTTTTGGCGAGCATCATAGCCTCACTTGCCGCATATCCACCGTTGAAAACGACATTCTGGATGAACACGGTGTACAGAGCCGTTGAAAGCAAATCGAAAAACCAGGTAAGTCTCATCTGTCTGCCTCCTTGCCCTCGGCGTTAAAGTCCGCCGCCTCGTTGAAAAGTCTGTTAAGCTCGGAACCGAACTCGTTGTCCGCACTGTCCGTCTCGTCGGTGACGAATATCTCGCCGAGCAAATCGGAGTGTATTCTGTCTCCCTCTTCAAGCTGCTCGATGTGTTCGAGATTGTCCTGCTCCTCCGTCTCCTGCGTCTGCTCGGGAGCGGACTGTTCCTCGACAGTTTCGCTCTCGTCGGACTCGTTCTCTTTTTCCTCAACTTCTTCAGGCACAACAGGAGCATTTTCAGGCAGGTTCTTTTTGCTGATTATAACTGCGGTCTTTTTAATTTCAAGTTCCGTTTCCGAGGACTGCTCGGGGAAATGCTTATTTATCACTGCCTTGTGTGCCGCCGCCAAAAATGCGAGCACCAGAAATCCGCCGAACGGCATAAGAATGGCAGGATAGGTAATTATCATTTTCACACTCTTACCCCAGAGGGTAGCAGAGCCGACTATTTCACGCACTGCACCGACAGGGATTATCACGGCCGCATAGCCGATTGCCGTTGCGACCGCATCATAAAATGCGTGACGCAGATTAGTTTTTACCGCAAGCTTTTCGCAGTGAAGTGCGATTATCGAGTTTGCCGCAGTCAGGAACAGATATATATTCGCACCGAGTGCGACCTCGGGGATGAACTTTTCTATGCCATAACCTATTGCGGCCAGTATCGCCGTACCGATGAGCAGATACACCGCAACTCTTATCCACCTGGGCACACGCTTGAGTGCAAGGCACGCAAAGACCTGATTTATTATAATCACGGGGAAGAATGCGACGGCGAGCAAAACGGCCGTCTTGAGCGTGGTGGCAACTGCGACTATCGCACACAGTCCCGCTGCCTGAACGAGCACGGGATTGTGGATAAATGTACTGCTGAAAAGTGCATCACCGAAAGAAAACTTCCTGTTTTCACTCATGCCGGCTCACCTCCTTTACGGGCAGCACGGTTGCTTTTCTTTTCCGCTCTCTTTGCGGTCACCCGTTCCATAAGGGTGTAGCAACCGGTTTTGCGAAGTGCGCTGTCCGCTACAGGCCACATTGCATTTGCAAGAAGTATGCCGAAACACGAGCCTTCCTCAAACGCACCGAAATAACGAACTATCATACACAGGACACCTGCAAACGCACCGTAAGCAAGGCGTGCGGCAGGCTGTTTTGGGCTGGTTGCAGGGTCGGTGACAAAGAACACGCCCGAGAAGAGCAGACTTCCCGCACTCAGCTCCGCCAAAAGCGACACCCCTCTTGAAAACGAGCCACGGGGGAAAAGTACCGCAAGCACGGCACACGCCGCCAAAAATCCGACAAGATTATAAAGTCTCTTGGGGGCAACAAAAACAAGCAGCGCACACGAGCCCAAAAGTGCTATTGCACAGCAGGTGCCGAGTGCACCCGTAACATTGCCCGAAATCATCGATACAACACCCACGGAGTTCATATGCTGAACACCGCCTGCACGCAGTTGTGCCGCCAGCGACTGAACATCGAACTTGTCAAAATTCACCGACTCGATGTCGGGGAACTTAAACACTCTGTCGGGGAAGCAGACTGTCAAAAATGCCATGCCTGCCGCCGCAGGGACAAAGGGCGATTTCCTTGCCGAGCCGAACGGTATCTTCGCAACGGCTATCGCAAACGCCGTACCGCTTGTGATAAGCCAGAACGGTGCGGTTGCGGGAAGCATCATTGAAATTGCGAGTCCTGTGAACACGGCGTGCATATCGTAAAGCTCGCTGAGATTTTTCTTCATTATTTTCAGTGCGATGACTTCAAACACCACCGCACTGAGTACACCCGTCAATATCGACTTTAATGCGAGCGAGCCGTAGAAATACCAGCTGACTATCGCAGGTGCGGCGAGCATAACGAGATAAGTCGTATAAGGACTTCTCGGCAACACGAGTCTTTTTCTTTTTGCCATAAAACCACCCTTTCCGTGGGTCAGCGCCGAACGCTGGCAAATATTTTGCATTGCACGGCAAAGCCATGCGTAATATTATATAAATAACAAGGTCAGTAAGACTTTTTGAGGAGGGAAGCTTTTTTGAAAATACTTGCGCCGAGCGAAAACAGAATAACCATTGAGCTGTCCGCAAGAGATATGGATTCGCTCAACATAACCTATGAGCAGATGGACTACTCAAACATAGAGACCCGACGGGTGGTCTGGACTCTGCTCGACAAAGCAGGTCACGAGCTTCACCGTGACATAGACCCGAGCGGACGGATGCTCATTGAGGCACTGCCGTCGGGCAAGGGCGGCTGTGTATTAAAATTCACACTCTGTCCCGACAACGCCGTGGGCACAACATCAATAACCAAGGGCGAAAAGCCGACCGTGTATGAATTTTCGTCGCTCGACGACACACTCGATGCCGCTTATGCAGCAGGGGTATGCTGCGAAAAAAGCGAGTTGTACCGACAAGGCGGCACATACCGCCTGATTATGAGCGGATTTTTTCGCCACTCTCCCCCGTGCGTGCTGGATGACTTCGGCTGCGAAAAAACGCAGGCCGCCGTTGCCGCTCACACAAAGGAACACTGGGAATGTGTCATAAATGAGAAAGCTCTCTCCAAACTGACGGCAAGCTGATTATTGACAGCTTTTCGCAATATCTTTCATCTTTGCGATTGCCGCAGCAGGATCTTGCGCTCCGAAAACAGCCGAACCGGCAACAAACACATCTGCGCCGCACTCGGCAGGCTCTTTTATCGTCTTTTCGGAGATGCCGCCGTCAACCTGAATCATCATCTCGAGCTGTCTCTTCTCGCACTCCGCCTTGAGTGCGCTTATCTTCGGCATCATATCAGCCATGAACTTCTGACCGCCGAAACCGGGTTCAACGGTCATTATCAGCACCATTTCAAGGCTTTCGAGATAAGGAAACACTGCCTCTATCGGCGTGCCGGGCTTGACGCTCAACGCAGCCTTGCAGCCGCAGGAATGTATCAGCTCTATTGTCTCGTCAACCGGCGAGTCGGATTCTATATGAAAAGTGATAACATCCGCTCCTGCCGCCGCAAAGTCCTTTATATATCTGTGCGGCTCACTTATCATCAGATGCACATCGAAAACAAGACCGGTCTTGTTGCGTATGCTCTTTATCACGGGTGCGCCGAAAGTGATGTTCGGCACAAAATGTCCGTCCATAACATCAAGATGCAGCCAATCCGCACCGGCCTTTTCGATCATTACAGCCTGATTGCCCATCTCGGAAAAATCTCCTGCGAGCATAGAGGGGGCGATCTTTACCATGGTATTTCGTCCTTTCGCAATTACATTTATGCGGTAAAATCAGCCGTCGCAGTGCCTTGAACCGAATTTTTCGCAAAAAGGCCGCAGTATGCTGATTGTATCGTCTTACATTATAACAACTAAATGACATTTCGTCAATCGATGACCGATAAATGGACTTTACAAAACTGCGGTTTTATGGTATTATTCTATCCGTTAAGAGAAAATAAGCAGATGCTGTGCAGAGCGATTTGCAAGGAGAGAAAAAAGATGAATGTTTACGATTTTGACAACACTATCTATGACGGCGAGAGCTTTATAGACCTCTTTATTTACCTTTTCAAAAGAGATCCCTCCCTCGTCAAGTATGTCCCCGATGTAATCAGCGGACTTCGCAAGTACACCAAGGGTACTATAGATGCAGAGGGCATGATAGCCGAGTATGCGGACATTGTTTCCGACTACTATATGAGCATTGAAGACCCCCATGCGTTCATCACAGAGTTCTGGGATGCTAACATCCACAAGATAAAGCCGTTTTATTTCAGACAGAGACAGGATGACGATGTTATAATCTCCGCCAGCCCCGAGGTTCTGCTCGACGGTGTTATGGAGCGACTCAACATCAAAAACTGCATCTGCTCACGCACCGACGGCATGGGACATTTCACCGACCTGTGCTTCAGAGACAGAAAGGTTGAACTGTTCAAGGAAGCTTATCCCGACACGAAGATAGATAACTTCTACACCGACTCCGTCAACGACACGCCCCTGATGGAAATCTCCGAGCACGCTTTCATCGTCTCGGGCAACAAGATAAAGCAGGTAAAGTAAGTAAATTCAAAACAAGAACAGTTCGCACTCTTCCGCTGTGGGAGGGTGCGAATTTTCTCTGTGCCGCTTTTGCGGCAACACCGCCACTTGATTTTTATCTATCGGCGTGTTATCATAATTTGTATAAACCACCAACACAAAGGAGGGCTCGGTATGCATTTGCAGGAATCAGGCGAGATGTATCTCGAGACAGTTTATATTCTTTCAAAAAACGGAGTTGTCCGCTCGCTCGATGTTGCGGAATATATGGGCTTTTCCAAGCCGAGCGTCAGCCGTGCCGTCGGACTGTTGAAACAGGGCGGCTATCTTTTAATGGATAAAGACGGTTACCTGACCCTTACCGATTCGGGCCTCGATGTGGCAAAAAAGATATACGAACGCCACACCCTGCTGACCGACTTTCTCGTGCGCCTCGGCGTTGACAGACAGACCGCCGCAGAAGATGCGTGCAAAATGGAGCATGACATCAGCGACGAATCCTTTGAAGCGATAAAACGCCACGCCTCAGGCGGCTCAAATGTCGAGTAAACCGTTGCGAAAACAAAATCAACTGTGTTCTCTGTTGAATCGGGGAACACAGTTTTATTTTGCCCGTGGGGTGTGTAGAATCGACGGGTGCGGATAGTCATGCGGGTTGTGCATATAACAAAAGTTCGCATATTCGTATAACGACGATTCCCCCCGAGTTGCTCTTTTTCTCACCACCGGTTGCTTTTGCTGCAAGAGGCAACCAACGAACATCTGACAACCCCGTGATTGTCAGATGTTCGGGGTGAGTGACAAGAAGAGTAAAGCTGCCGACCAAAGCAAACCGGAAACCGCTGCGGTTTTCCGCCTGACCATGATATGCTCTGACTTATCCGGTAAACTCGCCTTCCGCCTGAAAATGTCAGAAATATCCAAAAGCTCTGATTAGCACGGGCTAACTGATTGTGTATACTGCCGAAAATCTGGTGGGCAGGTAAAAAAATCAAAAATCCGCTTGACACTTTTGGCAAATTGAAGTACCATATACAATGGTTAGCGAGAGCTAACCATTTTCAAGGGCTTGCAGTTAGTCTTTGCTAATCGGCTGTCGTCCTACTGTTGCTTGCGGCTCGGTTTGAGCAGGTTGCGACACACATTTTGTGATATACAGACGACAAATGACAGAGCGTATCTCTGCCGACAGATTTGCACATTGCGTGATATATACGGTATGAATTCGCCTGTCCGATTCGATATTAGTCGTATATAGACGGCCGTATGCAGTTGTTTTTTCGCAGTCTATAATGCCCTGCGGTTAGCTGTTGCTAATTAAGGGCGGTTAGAAAACTTTTCAGGAAGAAGGATGTTCCATGATGCCTCTGATGCTCGCCAATGCCGGCGAAGAAAACATCATAAAAAAGATTGGGGGAAACCCCGAAGTTAAGCTTCACCTTGAGAATCTCGGATTTGTTGTCGGTGGAACGGTGACAGTCGTAAATGCTCTGGGCGGCAATGTCATAGTCAATGTCAAGGGTTCGAGAGTCGCCGTAAGCGAAGAGATGGCGAGAAAAATTATGGTATAAAGCGCATTGCGCTTGATATATTACAAGGAGAGATGAATGATGAAAACTCTGAGAGATGTTAAGGTAGGCGAGTCCACCCGTGTCATTAAGCTCCACGGCGAGGGCGCAGTCAAACGCCGCATAATGGATATGGGACTGACGAAGGGCGTTGAGGTAAGCGTCCGCAAGGTAGCACCCCTGGGCGATCCCATTGAAGTTACCGTTAGAGGCTACGAGCTTTCACTGAGAAAAGCCGATGCCGAAATGATCGAGGTAGAATAACGAAAGAGAGGAAATAATATGGACATTCGCATTGCGCTTGCCGGAAACCCCAACAGCGGCAAGACTACACTGTTTAATGCGCTGACCGGTTCCAACCAGTTTGTCGGAAACTGGCCGGGCGTTACAGTCGAAAAGAAAGAGGGCAAGCTTAAAAAGCATGACGGTATTGTTATCACCGACCTGCCCGGAATTTATTCACTTTCACCCTACACGCTCGAGGAAGTCGTTGCGAGAAATTATCTCATCGAGGAGCGTCCCGACGCTATCCTTAACATAGTGGACGGCACAAACCTTGAGAGAAACCTCTATCTGACCACTCAGCTGACCGAACTCGGCATCCCAGTTGTCATTGCGATAAATATGATGGATGTTGTCAGGAAAAACGGCGATAAGATAGATATTGCCGAGCTTTCCCGTCAGCTCGGATGCAAGGTAGTTGAAATCTCCGCACTCAAGGGCGACGGAGTTATGCAGGCGGCAGATGCTGCAATCGATGCCGCAAAGAACGCAAAGACCGTTCCCATGCACACTTTCCAGGGCTCGGTTGAGCACGCAATAGCGCACATCGAAGAGGCCGCCGTTCATTCACTGCCCGAGGAGCAGCAGAGATGGTATGCAGTCAAGCTCTTTGAGCGTGATGAAAAAGTGCTTGCAAAGCTCAATCTTGAAAAGAACGTTCTCGACCATATCGAAACCGACATTAAAGCAGTCGAGGAAGAGATGGACGACGACTCCGAGTCAGTCATAACAAACGAGCGTTACATATACATTGCCTCTGTTATAAAGGCGTGCTACAAGAAAAAGAAAGTCGGCGGACTTACCACCTCCGACAAGATTGACAAAATAGTCACCAACCGCTGGCTCGGACTTCCGATTTTCGCACTGGTTATGTTCCTTGTCTACTACATCTCAATGGTAACAGTCGGTACGGCAGCTACAGATTGGGTCAATGACGGTGTGTTCGGTGACGGATGGCATCTGTTCGGCATAGGCTCATCGGCTTATTCCGAGGAAGCGGATGATTACACCGCCGCTTCGCAGGCTGTCAATGCTTTCACCGAGATAGACTTCGGTGCAGAAGATTTTGACCCTGCCGCCGCACTTGAGCAGATGAAGTCTTTCGTTCCCTCATCCGACACAGCAACAGTTGAAGTTGAGGACGAAGAGACCCTCGCAGTCGGCGAGATGACTGCATATTATTCGGCAGTGCCCGAGGATCTTTCGGATGAGGCCGCAGAAGAGACAGTCGGAATGAGCTACACAGAGGCTGTCGAATACTTCACCCAAAACGGATTTGATGAGCCTGACCCTGCCGCTTACGGCGTTTGGGTTCCGAGCATACCTGCTCTTGTCGGCGCAGGACTTGAAAAAGTCAATGCCGCAGAGTGGCTCAGCGGACTTATCAACGACG
>CAZFZW010000013.1:0-17602 GCA_964523465.1 uncultured Clostridium sp.
CCTCGATTTTCTTTGCAATCTCATCTACTCCGCCGACACCCTCGGCAACCATTATGATAAAGTGCTTTTTGCCTGTCTTTTGAAATTCACGGATTCTGGAGACCACATCACGCTCAATATCATACTCTATCTCGGGCACGATTATGGATGTTGCGCCAACTGCTATGCCTGCCTCAAGTGCAAGATAGCCTGCGTTTCTGCCCATAACCTCTACGACTGTGCAGCGGTCGTGGGACTCGGATGTATCACGGATACGATCAACCATCTCGACTATTGTGTTAAGGCAGGTGTCATAACCGATTGTATAATCGGTGCAGGAAATATCATTATCAATTGTTCCCGGCAGACCGACACAGGGAATACCCTTGAGAGAAAGGTCTCTTGCGCCTCTGAAAGAGCCGTCTCCGCCGATGATCACCATACCGTCGATGCCAAACTTCTTGCAGGCTTCAACAGCCTTCAGCTGACCCTCTTCGGTCTTGAATTCGGGGCATCTTGCGGAATAAAGTATTGTACCGCCTCTATTGATTATATCTGACACAGAGCGAAGATTCATTTCAAAAACATCACCGTTGATAAGTCCGGTATATCCTCTGTTCACACCCAAAACTCTAAAGCCCCTCTGGCAAGCCGTGCGGACAACTGCACGGACAGCGGCATTCATTCCGGGTGCGTCTCCGCCGCTGGTAAGCACTGCAATGCTCTTCATTGTCTCATTCCTCCGTCACATAGATAGCTAAAATAAACATTGTCATACTATAATACACTGTAAGCCGATTAAAGTCAAATGAAAATGCAACTTTTCTGTAAATATCAGTCAAAAATTCGGATTTTCCGAAACTTTTTCACTCGGTCGGGACATAGATGACATTTTCTTCACCGAGTATTCGCCGAAGCTCTTTGAGCATGGGTGCGTTCACATCCACGCTGTGAGAATACGGCTGACGGATGTATTTTTTCGTATCGCAATAGTAAAAATACACAATATTGCCGCCATCGAAAAAGTCGAGCACACGCTGCACGAGATTTACTTCGGGACATTCTTCACTCGGGAAACGCAAAAACAGTCCCGGCGTTTTTTTCGACTGCTTTTGCGGTTCTTCGGTGTTACGAACCGTCTGAGCTTTTCTCGCCTGACGAGCCTGATCTGTATTGAGTTTTCTCTTTGCATCCATCGGCGGACACGGCTCTGCCGACTCGCACACGAGCTTTGCATCCTCGTCCTCACGCACGCTGAGTCTGCCGTGAAGAAGAACTATGTTACCCTCGGAAAAAAGCTGCGTATTTCGCTCATAAAGTCCCGAGAACACTATCACTTCAAGTGAGCCGAACATATCCTCAACAGTCAAAAACGCCATGGTGGTATTGTTTTTGGTCACTTTTTTGCGCACTGCCGTGACTATGCACAGCAAATCCACTTTTGACTCATCCTTATATATGCCGCCGACCTCGTCACTGTCTCTGAGGTCTGCGGTGTTGGCACAGCCGAGACGTTCGGAAAGCTCGGCATACTCCGCCATTGGATGACCCATAAGATAAATGCCGGTTATCTCTTTTTCAAGCCTTAAAAGCTCACGCTTGTCCATTTCTTCAAGGGTGGGCATCTTATACTCCCCGTAGGCAGCCTCGGTGGGAACGGTGTCGAAAAAGCCGAGTTGGCCGTCGATATTCCGTCTGCGGTCGCTGTCAAGCTGTACGGATATTTCGGGGAAAGCATAGAGCATCTGACGGCGATTTGCGCCGAGCCCGTCAAACGCACCGCACTTAATCAGATTTTCGACTGCACGCTTATTAAAGTCCTTGTCCTGCATACGCTTGCAGAATGAATAGAAAGACTTGAACTCGCCGCCTGCCGCGCGCTCACGCTCTATCTCTCGGATAAAACCGGCACCGACATTTTTGACCGCAAGCAAACCAAAATATATTTTGCCGTCCTTGGCGGTAAAGCGTTCGGAGCTTATGTTGACATGGGGCGGCACGACCTCGATGCCGAGGCGTGAACACTCTGCGATATATTCGGAGATTTTTGATGTATCATCGAGCACACTGCTTAAAAGTGCCGCCATAAACTCGCAGGGATAATGACACTTGAGCCATGCCGTGGTATAGGCGACGAATGCATAAGCGGCAGCATGGGATTTATTGAAAGCGTAGGACGCAAAAGAGGACATATCGTTGAATATGTCGTTAGCAGTCTTTTCGTCCACTCCCCTCTTAACCGCACCCTCACACTCCACCGTGCCATCCTCATTGACAAGGCCGTAAATGAAATTCTTTCGCTCTCGTTCCATGACATCGTGCTTTTTCTTCGACATCGCACGGCGAACAATATCAGCTCTGCCGTAGGAATAACCTGCGAGGGTTCGGAATATCTCCATAACCTGCTCCTGATAAATCATACAGCCGTAAGTGACCTTGAGTATACCCTCAAGCATGGGCGTCTTGTAACTGATATTATCGGGATTGTGGCGGTTTGCGATATAAGTGGGAATCGAATCCATCGGGCCGGGACGGTACAGCGAGATAACAGCTATCAAATCTTCTATACTCTGCGGGCCGAGACCCATAAGTACACTTCGCATACCTGCGGATTCAAACTGGAACACACCCTCCGTCTTGCCCGAGGAGAGCATTTTAAAGACCTCTTCATCCTCATAGTCAATCATATCATCGGAGAAGTCGGGCACGCGCTCTTTTATGCTGCGTTTGGCGTAATCGATGACCGTAAGCGTGCGAAGTCCGAGGAAGTCTATCTTCAGCAGTCCCAGCTCCTCAAGGGTTGTCATGGTAAACTGTGTGACTATTGACTCGTCGTTTCGTGCGAGAGGCACATAGCTCTCAACTGTGTCACGGGTTATTACAACACCTGCGGCATGAGTTGAGGCATGACGGGGCATACCCTCGACCTTGCGTGAAAGTTCAAGAAGTCTGCGGACATTTTCATCATTGTCATAAAGAGCTTTAAGCTCCGAGGACTTGAGTGCCTTGTCTATCGTTATGCCGAGTTCTCTGGGGATAAGTTTCGCCACGGCATCAACATCACCATAGGACATCCCGAGCACTCTACCGACATCACGCACTGCGGCTCTTGCCGCCATTGTACCGAAAGTGACTATCTGAGCGACATGATCCGAGCCGTATTTTTCAATGACATAATCTATCACTTCACTGCGGCGTTCATAGCAAAAATCAACATCGAAGTCGGGCATACTGACCCTCTCGGGATTGAGGAAACGCTCGAACAGCAGACTGTATTTCATCGGATCGATGCCTGTTATACCGATAACATATGCGGTAATGCTTCCAGCGCCCGAGCCTCTGCCGGGGCCAACGGGAATATTACGGCTGCGTGCATGATTTATAAAGTCGTGAACTATAAGATAATAATCCACATATCCCATACGGCTTATGACGGACAGCTCATAGTCAAGACGTTTTTGATACTCATCGGGGATATTCTCACCGTAGCGTCGGCGCATTCCCTCCTGTGCCATATTCCTGAGATATTCAAAATGATCCATTCCGCCGGGCACTTCAAAATGCGGAAGCTTTGTCTTGCCGAACTCAAACTCGACATTGCAGCGTTCGGCAATTTCAGCCGTGCGATGAACCGCATCGGTATAATCGGGGAAAAGTTCGAGCATCTCCTGTTCGCTCTTTAAATAAAACTCCTGCGTGCTGAACTCCATACCCGTATCTTCGCCGAGAGTATGGTTAGTCTGTATGCAGACCAATACCTGCTGCATCTCGGAGTCGTCTTTTGCAATGTAGTGAACATCGTTTGTTGCAACGAGAGGTATCCCCGTCTCCTCGGACAGTCTTGCGAGCATCGGAATTATTCGCTTCTGTTCGGGCAAGCCGTGATCCTGAATTTCAAGGAAGAAGTTGTTCTCACCCATGACAGAGCGATACCACAGTGCGATCTTCTTCGCTCCGTCATAGTCGCCGCTCAACAGCGCCCTCGGAATCTCACCTGCAATGCAGGCAGAAAGTGCAATAAGCCCCTCGTGATATTTTTCGAGAAGCTCATGGTCTATTCTTGGTTTGGTATAAAAGCCTGTGACAAAGCTCTCCGACACAAGCTTGATAAGATTTTTGTACCCCGTCTCGTTTTCACAAAGCAGTATCAGATGATAACGCTCCGAGTCGAGTGCATGTACTTTATCAAAGCGTGAACGAGCCGCAACATACACCTCGCAGCCGATGACAGGCTTTATGCCCCGTTTTTTGGCCGCACGGTAAAAGTCGATAACACCGTACATAACGCCGTGGTCGGTAATCGCAACGCTTGTCTGACCCTGACGCTGTACTTCGTCCATAAGCTGCTCGATACGGCAGGCACCGTCAAGCAGACTGTATTCGGTATGAAGATGAAGATGAGTAAACGACATATCCATTCTCCGCTCAGGCGGAAATTAACCGCCGATTTCGCCGGCTATTTCGACCAGCCGTTTTAAACGATGGTTGACTCCCGAGCGTGTGAGCGGCGGATCGACAAGCTGCGCCAACTCGCTCAAACTCTCCTCGGGGTAGTCCCTGCGAAGTATCGCCATCTCACGAAGAGAGACAGGCAGGGAATCTATGCCGACGGTTCTTTCTATTTTTTCTATCGCCTCAACCTGCACTATTGCCGCATCAACTGTACGGCTGAGGTTGGCATTTTCAAAATTAACACGCCTGTTGACATGATTTATCATATTCTTGTGCATCTTAACGCCCATAAGTTCCAAAGACGAATTGGTAGCACCGACAAGGGTAAGAAAATCTTCAATCTTCTCGCTGACCTTAAAATACACAATATGGCTTGATTTTCTCTTGACATATTTGGGTTCAAAACCCGTTTCGTCAAGCAGCTGAATGAGGTCGTTGCACAGCTTTTTATAAGAGACGGAAAACTCGAGATGATAGTTTTTCTCAGGCGAGCTTATCGTGCCGCAGGAGAGGAAAACTCCCCGTAAAAATGCGGCAAAGCAGCAGTCATTTGAAAGGTTGGCACGGTTTATCCTCAAAGATATATCACTTTCGCTGTGTCCGAAATGTTCGAGAATTTTCAGCCTGTCATCACGGTTTTCGATGCTGACGGTAAACTTCGATACGCCTGCCGAAAGCTCGGGTGTTATTGAGAAAAGGCGTGTTATCGTATCACGGTAGAGCAGTGCCGCAGTCTCATTTTCGGTAGCGAACGATATTTCGGAGACAGAAAACATTCTGCCGAACAACAGCATACCGTAAGCCTGAGCAAGATCACAGCAATCCGAAATATTCGGTATCTCTATAAGCTCCTGCTTTACATCCGATGAGAACGACACTTTGTTTCCTCCTATTTTTTCATATCACGATGCTGAACAGTGGCGACACAACCGGCTTTTTCGAGATGGCCTTTCAAAAGCTCCGCAAACACCACAGAACGATGTCTGCCGCCGGTACAGCCGACTGAAATAACAAGCTGACTTTTGCCCTCCTTGCGGTAGAGCGGAATCAGATAATCCAAAAGGTCACAGAGCTTGTTTTCAAGCCCTTTGGCCTCGTCCCACTTGAGGACATAATCCCTCACGGGCGTTTCAAGTCCCGTGTGCTCTTTAAGCTCGGGGATATAAAACGGATTCGGCAGGCAACGCACATCAAACAGCAAATCCGAATCGTTGGGTATACCGTATTTAAATCCGAAAGAAATGCAATGAACCTTGAGTGCGTTGCCGGGGTTATCAAGGAACATTTCACAGATACGGTTTTTGCAATCGGTGGGAGTCATATGCGAACTGTCGATAACATAGTCTGCAATGCTCTTCGCCGGCTCAAGTATACTGCGCTCGGACGAAAGGGCATCGGTTATTGAGCCGTTATATTTATCGAGCAGCGGATGTTTACGCCTTGTCTCCTTATAACGGCGAATGAGCACATCATCGGAAGCGTCAATGAACAGAAGCTTTGCATTACAGCCCCGCTCTTTAAGCTCGACTATGGCATTGAAAACGTCCCCGAAAGACGCACCGACACGAATATCTGTAACTACAGCTACCTTTTCACGCTTTTCACGGGAATTTAAAAGCAACTGTGCAAAAGTGGGCATAAGCTTTGGCGGCATATTGTCAACGCAAAAATAGCCGATGTCCTCAAGTGCATCAACAACTCTCGATTTTCCCGCACCGGAAAGTCCGGTAACTATAATGAAATTCATCTATGTTCTCCCGTTAAACGAGCCTTACCTCCGGCTCGAGATGTACACCCGTCTGTGCCTTGACCTTATCCTGAATAAATCTTATAAGGCTCAAAACATCCGAAGCGGTGGCGTTGCCGCAATTTATGACAAAACCTGCGTGCTTTTCGCTGACCTGTGCGCCGCCGAAGTGTGCGCCTTTGAGTCCGCACTGTTCTATCAAAGCACCTGCAAAGTGTCCCTCGGGGCGTTTAAATGTACTTCCTGCGCTCGGAAACTCCAAAGGCTGTTTATCCTTGCGGCGTGAAATAAAGTCGTGCATACGCTCTTTAATGCTGTCTTTATCGTCCTTTTTAAGTCGGACTGTTGCGGCAGTTATAATAAATCCGTTATCCTCGTATGCACTGTGGCGGTAAGAAAGCTGCATTTCATCACCCGCAAGTGTACCACATTCGCCATTGGGCGTGACATACTCACTGCTCACAAGCACATCCTTCATCTCGCCGCCATATGCACCTGCATTCATGAACACCGCACCGCCGACCGAACCGGGAATACCGTAAGCAAATTCGAGACCCGAAAGCGAATTTTCGAGAGCGAAATTGCAAAGCTGTGCAAGGCTCACGCCGCTGCCTGCGTGTATTGTGCAGTCGTCCACGAGAGCGAGCTCACACTGTCTGCCCATAAATATGACTGCCCCTTTTATCCCCCTGTCATTGACAAGCAGATTGCTGCCCTTACCGAGCACAAAAACGGGCACCTCCTCTTTTTTACAGAAAAGAGCGAGTTGAGCGGTCTGCTCAACATTCTCCGGTGAGAGAAAAAGTTCAGCAGGACCGCCTATTTTAAAGCTTGTATAATTTTTCATCATAACGCCACGCTCGGCAGGGCACTCAAGCGAAATGGCGTATTTTTCAAGAGCTTCAATATTATTCATACTGTCTCCCTACATATAACCGACAAAAGTCGGATGAAAATTTATCTGTCAAGCAAAGCCGCACCGATAAGGCCGGCATCGTTGCCGAGCTTTGCGGAGAGAATCTTGGTCTGCGAATTTGCATGAATGCTGTATCTCTCACGCTCAACTATCTTGCGAAGCGGAACGAGAAGATTCTCTTTCTCGTGGCCTATACCGCCGCCGATGCAGATAACATCGGGCTGAAGTGCGTTGACAACATTGGTAATGCCTGCAGCAAGATAGAAGATATACTGATTAACGACCTTTTTAGCCGTCTCGTCGCCTGCACGCATGGCATCAAACGAAGTTCTGCCGTTGACACGGTTGATATTGTTGCCGACAAGCTCCCACATTGCCGAATCGGGGTCGTGACGCATAGCATCCTTTGTCTGGCGAATAAGTGCGGTTGCGGATGAGTAGCTCTCCCAGCAGCCTCTACGGCCGCAGGTGCAATGCTCGCCGTCTGCGACTATGACCATATGACCCATCTCGCCTGCCGCATCGTTGACACCGGTGACTATCTTGCCGTCAATGACGATACCGCTGCCGACACCTGTTCCCAGAGTAATTGCGACAAAGCTGTTGACTCCCTTGCCTACACCTGCTTTTGCTTCGCCGAGAGCGGCGCAGTTGGCATCGTTGTCAAGATAAACGGTCTTTTTGAGTCTCGACTCAAGAATATCACGGGCAGGAACCTTATCAAAACCGAGGTTGTTGGCATACTCGATAAGACCCTCTTTCTTGTTGACCGAACCGGGAGTACCGATGCCGACACACAGAACATCGTTCATGGTGATACCTGCATCTATAACAGCGGCCTCAACAGCCTTTGCGACATCCTCGAGAATATCCTCGGCAGGACGGGGGCAATTGGTCTTGAGCTTGCCTCTGCCGATTATCTCCATCTTCTCATTGACTACACCGGCAACGATATTTGTGCCGCCGAGATCAACACCTACTCTATACATAATTTGTACCTCCAAAAAATATTAACTTAAATTTTTAGCTTATTAAAAATCGTGCCAGACTTCAAGTTCCTGTTTTTCGGGAACTATATCGTCGGTCATACCGAGCGAATGAAGCAGCTCACGTGCAGCATTGTAGCCCATCTTCTTCTGCCTGTTGTTCATGGCAGCCGCCTCAATGATTATTGAGAGGTTTCTGCCGGGTTTGACGGGCACAACGGTCAGCGGAACTTTTATGCCGAGTATCTCGACATATTCATTCTCGAGTCCGAGACGGTCATAAACCTTCTCGTTATCCCACAGCTCAAGCTGAACGACCATGTCTATCTTCTCTGTCATCTTGACAGCACCCATACCGAAGATTCTTCTTGCATTGATTATACCAACGCCTCGAAGCTCGATGAAGTGGCGGATATTGTCAGGCGCACTGCCCACAAGGGTCTTTGACGAGACACGGCGTATCTCAACCGCATCATCGGCTATAAGGCGGTGGCCTCGCTTGATAAGTTCAAGGGCGGTTTCGCTCTTACCTACGCCGCTGTCGCCGAGAATAAGCACGCCTTCACCGCTGACTTCCACAAGCACACCGTGGCGTGTGATACGCTTTGCAAGCTCAACGCCCAAATAGGAAATAAGGGTTGACATACAGCCCGAAGTCGAATCGGGGCTCGTGAGAATCGGCACGGAATATTTTTCCGCAGCTGCTCTGAGCATATCGGGACAATCGAGCGAACGGGTTATTATCACCGCAACCGGCTCCGTCTGCATAAACTGCTCGATGCTCTGTGCCGCACAGGTCTCATCGAGACTTGAAAGATAGTTCATCTCGGCAAGGCCGAGAAACTGTATACGCTCGGGGTCGAAATACTCGCTGTAGCCTGCCAGCATAAGACCCGGACGGTTGACATCCTGTGAGGTGACATAGACATCTTCAATAGGCTTTGGGGCATACAAAACACCCAGAGAATTGTCCTGCACCACTTTTTTGAGTGAAACGGAATATTTACTCATATTCATCCTCCGTGGTTATCTCGGAAAAACATATAAGACGGCAACACAAAGTTACCGATTCTACCGTTTACTATTATAATAGATTTGGCTGAAAGTTCCAATAGTTTTTGACGATTTTTTACACTCAGGACGAGAAAATTTAAAAGCAGACAGAAATTAAGCCGAGAGAGACTCCGTAATCCCTCCCGGCGTTCGTCTGTTATGTTAGACTTGCGTCTCTCTTATTCCGAGGCTGACGGAAAGAGCTTCATCAACTCTGCCCATATCCGCTCCGCCGAGTGTGCCCATCTTTTCTTTAAGGCGCTTTTTGTCGAGCGTTCTCACCTGCTCAAGCAGGACTATCGAATCTCTGGCAAGTCCGCATCCGTCCGCATTGACCTTTATATGCGTGGGAAGGTCTGTCTTGTACCGCTGACTGGTTATCGCCGCCGCTATCACAGTAGGGCTGAATCTGTTGCCGACATCGTTTTGCACAATAAGCACGGGGCGAATGCCACCCTGCTCCGAGCCGACAACGGGGCTCAAGTCGGCGTAATAAATATCTCCCCGTTTAACTGTCATTTTGATCACTCTCCGTTTTTATTGTCCGGCAATAGTATTTTTGCCTGACAAATGCACGATTAAACATCGACTTTAAATCGGGGAGCAAAAATTTCAAGTCACTTTATTATATGCTCGGCTTGCAATCACGAAACTCTACCGTCAGCTCCGCCTGCGGCACTTCAAGACGGGTCGGCATACCCTGCATGGAACGCCCGAGCGTAAAGCTCACACCCAAAACCATGCCGGTCGTCACAAATCCGTCCGAGTCTTTTTGAGTGACTGCGGCAGTTGTATCCGCCGCAGTCTCCACTGACATAGCCACAAGCTTGCCGACACTGCCCTGCGGAATCGATGACAAATCCGCAGTAAACGAAACAGAACCGAAGCTGAGTTTACATTCCGCACCGTCAACAGATATTTTCATACCCTTGACCGTGGCAGGCGCACTGAACTCAAGTACAGCCTGACCGAGCGACTTTTGAGTATATGTCGCCTCATATTCCCTATCTGCGTGAATTATATAAACACTTGAGGTAAACGCCGTGGGTATATCGGGCGGTGAGGACACATTATCACTTTCGCTTTTGCCTTTACAGCCGGAAAGCAGAAAAACAAATACTATCACGAGGGGAAATATCCGTTTCAATTAAACGCCTCCAAAGAGGCTCGGTCATTCGAGGGTTCGGAGCACTCCGGGCAGAGCGGATATCGAATCCGATGCAAGCAGCGAGGTGAGCGAACTGCTTCTCGCCGCCGCATCCCCTGCTGCGCCGTGAATATAAGCACCGAGAACCGCAGCGTCAAACGGATACACGCCCTGAGCGAGCAGAGAGAGGATTATGCCCGAAAGCATATCGCCCATACCGCCCTTTGCCATGCCCTGATTACCCGTAATGTTTATGTACGCTTCTTTCCTGCCTGCGCCTGCAACAACGGTGCTTGCACCCTTCAAGAGCACGACAACGCCATATTCTTCGGCAAACGCTCTCGCAACTCCAACCCTGTCGCTCTCTATCTCGGCAATGCTTTTGCCCGTCAGACGAGACATTTCGCCCGGATGCGGAGTGAGAATAACCGGAGCCTTGATTTTTTTCAATATATCTATATTGGCGGCAACCGCATTTATGCCGTCGGCATCGATAACAAGCGGTTTTTCGCAGTTTTCGACAACTGAATACACAAGTTCTTTTGTTGCGAGATTCACGCCCAGACCGCAGCCGATAAGCACGGCAGACGCTTTTTCCGCCTCGGCGAGAATTTGCGGTATCGCACCGTTTGCAAAGGTGCCCTGCATATTCGACGGCAGTGGCAGAAGCAGTGCTTCCGTGATTTTCGGTGCTATAGCCGCATAAGCGGCATCGGGAAAAGCGGCGGTAACAAGTCCTGCTCCGCAACGAAGTGCGGCGTTTGCCGCTATTGCGGCCGCTCCCTGCATATTACGGCTTCCGCATATGCTGAGTGCATGGCCGAAAGTGCCTTTATGTGCCATTATCGGACGGCGTGGAAAAAGTTTCTTCGCCTCCGATCTGTTAAGCACGGCAAGAGTGTCCCCCTGCACATCAGACAACGCACCGTCCTCAATGCCTATATCAACAATTACAATCTCGCCGCAGAGTACACGGGCAGGCTTCACAACATGAACAGGTTTAAGGCAGGAAATCGCAACGGTTACATCCGCTCTGACCGAACAGCCGCAAAGCTCGCCGCTATCGCTCTCAAGTCCACTCGGTACATCCACCGAAAAAACTTTTGCAAAAGAGGCATTTATTTTTTCAAACACCTCACGCACACGCTCATCCTCTCTGTAACGATAACCCGTACCGAAAACCGCATCAACTATAATGCAGGCGTTGTTCATGGCTCTGTTTGCCGCATCACTGCCCCAGAAATATTCGGGAACTATCCCCATGCCCATAACCTTCTCTCGCATAAGCACGGCATCCTCGGCGGTGGGAAGTCCGAACGCCTCAACAACGGCTACATCAAAATCCGCCTCGGCAAGCTTTCTTGCAATAACAAATCCGTCGCCGCCGTTTTTGCCTTTTCCGCAAACTATGCATACGCTTTTATTTTTGCTTTCAAGCGAGCAAAGGCGCTCTCTTATCACCCTTGCACACGCACTGCCGGCGTTCTCCATAAGGCGAGTAAAGCTCATTCCCCTCTCCACCTGTGCCTGCTCGGCAGAAAACATCTGTGATGCAGTCAAAACCTTCATAATTTTCCTCCGTTTATAACTCAAGGGACTGCCGCTGAGCAGTCCCCTGTTGTCATTTTGCGTCTATAACTATATTTCCGTCCACAGTCTCGGCACGAACCTCGCTCAGCCCGGAGGCGGCATTATCGACTATGGCATTGGCTATCTTATCCTCAATCTGCCGTCTGATATTGTTACGCAGGTCTCGAGCACCTCTGAGTCCACCGTCTGACATTTCGGCAATCAGTTTAGGAACATTTTCGTCCCAACTGAACGTTATACCCTTATCTCTAAGCGGCTCGACAAGCTCCGAAAGCATGAGTGACGCTATTTTTTCGAGATTCTCGAAAGTCAGATCGTTGAACACAACGATCTCATCCACTCTGCCCAGGAACTCGGGACGCAGGAACTCGCGCAGAGCCTTGTGCGCCTTTTCTTTGTTGGCATCGCCTTGATTCTTTGCAAATCCCAAAACGCTCTCACGGCGTTCACTGCCGGCGTTCGAGGTCATAATTATAACCGTATTTTCAAAGCTGACAGCTCTGCCCTGTGCATCGGTTATCTTGCCCTCGTCAAGTATCTGGAGCAGGATATTCATTACATCGGGGTGAGCCTTTTCTATCTCATCGAAAAGGATGACGGAATAAGGCTTTCTGCGAACCTTTTCAGTGAGCTGTCCTGCCTCGTCATAGCCGACATAACCCGGAGGCGAGCCGATTATACGGGAGACGGAGTGTTTCTCCATAAACTCGGACATATCAAGTCTTATAAGCGTCTCGGGAGTGTTGAACAGCTCCTGAGAGAGGAGTTTGACAAGTTCGGTCTTGCCGACACCGGTAGGGCCGACAAAGATAAACGATGACGGTCTGCGGCGAGGATTTATCTGCACTCTGCCACGCTTTATTGCGGCACAGACAAGCTCCACCGCTTCATCCTGACCGATAAGCTTTGCCTTGAGATTCTTCTCCATATCGGCAAGTCTCGTCAGGTCGCTCTCCATTATCTTGTTTGCAGGTATACCTGTCCAGAGCTGAATAACTCTGGCGATATCCGCCTCGGTAACCGCATTGTCGGCGGCCAGTGTCCTGAGTGCTTCTATATCCTTTTCCTTGTCGGAAATGCTGCGTTTGACATTGAGAAGTCCCTCATAATCGGGGTTCTCAGTCTCTTCCATAAGGGACTGCTGGCGGTCGTTGAGGAGTTTTAAATCATCCTCGGCAGTCTCAAGGTCGCTTATGCTCTTGTTACGCAGGTTTGCACAGGTACACGCCTCGTCAAGCAGGTCTATCGCCTTGTCGGGCAGAAAACGGTCATTGATATAACGCTCGGAAAGTACGACCGCTCTGTGAACAAGCGAATCGCTTATAGTCACCTTGTGAAAGTTTTCATAATAATCCTTGATGCCGACGAGCATCTGATACGTCTCTTCAATAGACGGTTCTTCAACCTTTATCGGCTGGAGACGGCGTTCGAGTGCTGCATCCTTTTCGATATATTTTCTGTACTCGGTGAAAGTGGTTGCACCGATTATCTGAATCTCGCCTCTCGAAAGAGCAGGCTTGAGGATATTGGCGGCGTTCATCGAGCCTTCGGCATCGCCCGTGCCAACGAGGTTATGAACCTCATCGATGAAAAGGATTATATTACCCTCATGCTTCACTTCATCGATAAGACCCTTTATTCGACTCTCAAACTGACCTCTGAACTGTGTACCTGCAACAAGTGCGGTGAGGTCGAGCAGGTGTATCTCTTTTTTGGCAAGCTTTGCCGGAACTTCACCGTTTGCAATACGCAGTGCAAGACCCTCGGCTATTGCCGTTTTGCCGACACCCGGCTCACCGATCAGGCAGGGGTTATTCTTTGAACGGCGGCAGAGTATCTGCACGGCACGGTAAATTTCATTATCACGGCCGATTATTCGGTCGATTCTGCCCTCACGGGCCTTTTGGGTGAGGTCGGTGCAATAGAGCGAAAGGAACTTTCTACCCTTTTTCCTGTTCTTCTTGTCCGACTTTTTATCGGGAGATTTTGCATTGATAATGGGAATACCGAACGGGTTTGTTCGAGGCTTGTTCTCGCCGTCCGAGTTTTCGCTCTCATCGCCATCATCTTCGTCCTCGTCATCATCCTCTTCGGACTGATTCATAAAGGGAAGAGTGCCTGCCCCGCCGGGCATAAAACCCGTGCCATCCTCGCCGAAAAGCGTGTCAAACTGCTCGCTGACAGAATCCACCTCGTCCTCCGAGATTCCCATGCTCTCCATTATCTGCTTTATCGGCCCGATATTCATATCCATAGCGCATTTCATGCAGAGTCCTTCCTGCTTGGTCTCGTTACCCTCGACCTTGGTTATGAAGAACATTGCAGGGCGTTTGCCGCACTTGGAACACATCATCTTGTTCATCTGAGTAGTCTCCGAAAATTAGTTTTTGCTGTCTTTTTTAGACGACCATTTTTCCTTAACCTGTCTGTAAGTTGCAGGCATATAGCTGAGGAAAGCCGTTATTGTAAGTATTGCCGAAATGATTACAAGTACCATAAGTACAGGGTCAGGCAAAGTCCAATAAGCTCTGAATGCACCGATTTCGGGGCCGAAACCGATTATGACGAGCATAACAAGATAGAACACAAAGGTTGCGACCTTGCCGAAAATCTCCGCCGCTCCGGGCTTGATACCGCAAAGTATCATAAGTCCGCCGCCGACTACCATAAATGCCTCCTTGAAAAGGAACACGAGGAACACCCAACTGAAAGCTCTCATAAGGCTGTCGTTGCAGCTGTGAAACGATATGTAAAGCATAACCGCTATGGTTATCTGAGTCAGCTTATCCGCAACGGGGTCGAGAATCTTGCCCAGCTCGCTGACCTGATTGAAACGGCGTGCAATCTTGCCGTCAAGAAAATCGCTTATACCCGAAAGCACGAGCATGAGCACTGCCCAACCGACATGACCCCGGTAATAGAGCACGGCGAAAATGGGCACAAGAAAAATTCTTATCAACGACAATAAATTGGGAACCGTTAAACATCCCTTGAATAAACCTTTTACCATAGTTATCCTCCTCAAATCCCGTTCGTCAGGTGAACGAAACCCCTTATTCCCTTAAACCGTTATCAACCGTGAGAAAATGTCGGTTGAAACGATATAATTTACTGCTTTTGACTCCCCGACTGCATTTGCAAGATCATTTGCCGGCATGAGCGAGGCGACGGCATCGAGCAAAAGGCAGAGAGAAACAACAACGAGTATACCCTTGACTGCGCCGAAAACGCCGCCCAAAGTGCGGTTGACCGAGCGGATAACGGGCAGCTCGAAAAGCTTGCAAACAGCCTTTGCGACAAACTGCAAGACTATATAGCAAGCAAAGAATATCAGCGCAAAACAGAGAACCTTGAGTACTGCAACAGCTATCGGCATAGCGACACTGTTGCAAATCTCGGCAGCAATATTCCCGGCACTCAAATCTATCTCGCCCGCCTGTTGTGAAACAGCGGCTATATCAACGCCCATATTCTGTGCTGCTCTGACAATAGCTTCGGGAAGAGATGCGATTATCTCCTGAACATTCTGTGCTGTCAGCTGTGCGGAAGAGACATCGGGCAACTGTGCGGCTACCGCAGACTCTATCCCCTTTTTGATGAATATATCATAGACAGCCTGTGCCATCGGCTCACTGAGCCACACGGCAATGCCTGCCGCCGCCAAAACCGCAAGCAGTCCGACAACGGAACGCACCAAACCGTTCTTGATACCCTTTATCACAAACAGCACGAAAACGGCGAGAATCAGTATATCTATTAAATTCAAATTGCCGCCTCCCGAAGTACATTTTTTTAATTATATCACACGCTATGTGTACTGGCAAACATTTTATTATTAACCGATTATTAATTTTTTGTTATATTCGAGGCGTACTGCACATAGACATCTCCGCCCGAAACTATAACACGCTTGCCGTTTTTGCCGGCTGAGACGGTTTTTGCGGTCTCGCCACTGCTGCCGATAAGCTCAACCGAATCCTCAAACAGGACAGCCACATACTTATCCGTACAGCTCAAAGCATAAATCTTTTTGTCGAAAGTACGCTCAAAAAGCAGCTTTGAACGCTTATCAAACGCCACAACCTTTGGCTGTTCTTCGTTGGCATATTCATAAAGCACCACAGCACTTCTGCCCGAATCCGATGTGGCTTCATGTGCCAAAGTGTTGCTGCCGAAAGAATAATCCTCGGTGTGCCCCGACTTCGTAACAGTTGTCTTAAAGTCGGTAGAATAAGCTATAACTTTGTTGTTCGACGGATAAATGACATCGAACAGCAGAGTGTCATCGTATTTTATATCGGTGACGACAGGCTCATCTTTATTAAACTCGAGAATGACAAGGCGTGAATATTTGACCGCATTCTCAGAGCCTATCAGCACAAGTGCCGCCTTTTTGCCGTTTGGCGACACGGCTATATCGAATATTTTCTCCTTGGCACACTCCCACGCAAATACCTTCTCAAGCTTGTGG
This sequence comes from uncultured Clostridium sp., assembly GCA_964523465.1. GTDB lineage: Bacteria > Bacillota > Clostridia > Oscillospirales > Acutalibacteraceae > CAG-177. The sequence continues at coordinate 16,342 of CAZFZW010000013.1, forward strand.
TTATAAACTCTCAGTTCGCTTTGTGCACCGGAGGCTTTGAGTGAAAACGCAACGGTGCCGTCCTTGCCCATTGCGGCAGTGTAAATCGGAGCATCGGTCTTGCCCTCTCCGAGCACCTTGCTCGAATTCATCATGGCAAAATCGCCCGTTGTGCGGTCATAGACGAGCGCCCTGCCGTTATAGACAAACATATCGGGGTCTGCATAGTTATGCTCAAGACGGGCAATTTCCTTTGCCGTGGAGTTGAGCAGCACCACAGAATTCCTTGTGAGCAGTGCTATATTGGATTTAAACGGCTGCATATCAAGCACATCAGCTGAACTTATTTTATACGGATAACCTGCACCCGTGCCTGAATCGGAGACGAGCTGCTTTGCCGAATCCGCCACATCGTTATAGTGCATACCGCCAAAAGAGCGTGCGGCAAAGAACACGACTATGCCAACAGCTATAACCGTCAATATCACTATTATAAGCGTCTCACGGGTAAGCTTGATTTTTTTGTGCTTTGACTTTTTGCGTCTTTTCTTTGTCTGCGTATTTGCAGACCGTCCGTTTTTATCAGTCTTCTCTGCCACTGCTGCACCTCCGTTTTATAAAAACTTTTCTTCTGCGTAAAACACACGTTCGAGACAAAGACCGTGTGCAGGTGCGGTTGCCCCCGCCCTGTATCTGTCACCGGAGAGAATAATATCGGGAATTGAATCCTTTGCAATCTTTCCTCTCGAAATATCAAGAAGAGTGCCGACCATTATTCTGACCATATTGTAAAGAAAACCGTCCGCTTCAAAGTACATAAGCACCTCATCGCCACGGCGTACCACCTCAGCACGGGTAACTGTGCGGACATTATCGACCGTACTCGCTCCTGCCGCACAGAACGCGGAAAAATCATGTCTGCCAACAAACTGCTGTGCCTGACTGTTCAAAAGCTCGACATCAATCGGATATTTGTAATGATAAGTATATTTACCGATAAACGGGTTTCGCTCACGGGCGTTCCAAAGCCTGTAGACATAGCGTTTGCCACTCGAATCATAGCGTGCATGAAATTCAAATGGCACCTCACGGCAATCCGTGACCGCTATATCAAACGGCAAAACGCCGTTTAACGCATTTTTCCACTTCTCCTCGGAAAGTGGCGAGGACGAACGCATATTGCAGCAATACATATCGGCATGAACTCCCGAATCGGTTCGTGAGCAGCCTATGACATTCTCTCTGACACCGCAGATACGCTCCACGGCATCCTGAAAGGTCT
>CAZFZW010000014.1:0-17113 GCA_964523465.1 uncultured Clostridium sp.
ATTACCGGAGCTGCCGGCGGCATAGGCCGTGCGGCGGCTCTCGCATTCGCAAAAAACGGGTTCGGCGTACTGATAAACTACAGAACTGCCAAAAAAGCAGCAAAGGAGCTTTGTGAAGAAATAACGGCAAACGGCTTGAAGGCCGTCTGTTTTCAGGCTGACATAAGTGACCGCAGTCAGGTAGACAAAATGGTTGACTTTGCCCACGATAAGCTCGGGCAGATAAGCGTGCTCGTCAACAACGCCGGTATTGCACAGCAGAAGATGTTCTGCGACATTACCGAACAGGACTTTGACCGCATGATAGGTGTTACCGTCAAGGGCACATTCAACTGCACACAAGCGGTGCTCCCCGATATGGTACACGAAAAAAGCGGAAAGATAATCAATGTCTCGTCCATGTGGGGCGTGTGCGGTGCATCGTGCGAGGTACACTACTCCATGGCAAAATCCGCCTTGACCGGTTTCACAAAAGCACTCGCCCGTGAGCTTGCGCCGTCTAACATTCAGGTAAACTGCATCGCCCCCGGCGTTATCGACACACAGATGAACGCCTCCCTCGGAGAAGAAACTCTCGCTCTGCTGCGTGAAGAATCCCCCATGGGTCGTTTCGGCACACCCGAGGAAGTGGCGTCGCTTATGCTGTTCCTCGCAGGGCACGAATCCGACTTTATAACGGGTCAGATAATCGGCATTGACGGTGCTTTTATCTAAAATGCGGAGCTAATCGCAGTTTTTCACGACATTTTTATAATTTTTGTATAATTCTGCTTGATTTTCAATTGTTTTTATGTTAAAATCAATTGAAATATAACACAAATAATGCGGCAGGGTCTGCCTGCTGCAACAAAATCTGTTTGGAGGAAGAAATATGGCTAACTGCCCAAAGTGCGGCGCACATCTGAAAATTACAGATTGGCGTCCCAACTGCCCTCATTGCGGTGTCAATCTTATCTATTACGGAATGGAAGAGCGTCTGCTTGAGGATGCCGACAAGGCTGAAAGCGAACACGCCGTTTTCCAAAAGAAAATCGACCGTGTTAAGGCCGTCTTTATCGGTTCTCCCCTTACAATAGTCAGACTCGTTTTGAGCATTCTGCCCATTGCGGCTCTCATGCTGCCTTTGGCCAATGTTTCATTCTGGGGCCCGTTCTTCGAGAAGAAGGTCTCCGTCAATGCCATCACAATATATGAGACTGTGTCAGCACTTGATTTCGATGCACTGTTCAAGTATATCGGCTCCGACTTCTTCGGAAATACCTTCCTGTTCTATTTCCTGTCACTGCTGACTATATTGCTCTGTGCGGTGTTCATCATCGTCAGCATCGTGGTCATTGCTTTCTCCTGCTCAAAGAAGGGTTCTCGCCGCAACATAGTGTTCAACTGCATCACTATCGCTCTTGCAGCAGCTTCGGCAGTTTTCTTCACCCTTTTCTCCAACAACATCGTCAAGTTCTTCCCCGATGTGTTCACCGGTTCGGTTGGCTTTGGCGCATATATCTTTGTTGTCCTCCTTGTTGCTCTGATGGTCATCAACATCGTGATAACCAAAAAGGGCATCGATGTCAAGTACAAAGAGACTTTCATCGGCGGTATTCCGTCCGAGCAGTACTTCGAGTATGTCAACCAGGGCATGAGCACTCACGCTATCAGAAAGATGATGGCCGAGATAGACGCCAACAACAAGGTTGAGCTTGCTATGAAGGCCAAGGAAGAGGCCGACAAGGCCGCCGCAGAAGCGGAGAAGCTTTCCGCAGAGGCAAAGGCCGCCGAGGCCGCAGGTGATTCCGATGCCGGTCACAAGACTCAGCTCGCAGCTCAGGCTGTCGATGCAGCGGCAAAGAAAGCAATGGAGGCCGCCGAGCTTGCAAACGAGGCAGCCGCCGCTATGGAATCGCTCAAGCAGTTCAACGAGCCCGGCGAAAATGCAGAGGTCAAGGAAACTGTTTCGGCAGACTAAAGATTATCAAAGCAAAGAACCGCACGGTAAAATCGTGCGGTTCTTTTTATATTACGAAAGCCGTTGAAAACCAAATGATTTTATGATAAAATTTATCATCTGACGGTACTATCAAATTCTCGGAGGTGTCCCCCTTGTATTTATCAAAGGAAAAGCTGAAAAGCGGCGCAATCCTCGCCCCGATGGCAGGCGTTGCGGACAGGGCCATGCGTGAGCTGTGCATGGCAAGCGGTGCTATCGCCTGCATAGGTGAAATGGCAAGCTCCAAGGGAATCAGCATGAACGACCGCAAATCCTCCGAGCTGTTGAGCCTGAGCGAGGCAGAGCGTCCTGCCGGTGCTCAGATATTCGGCGACGTGCCTGAAATAATGGCGAGAGCTACAGAAATGTGCATGAAATACTCGCCTGATTTCATCGACATAAACATGGGTTGCCCTGCCCCAAAAGTAGCCGGGAACGGCGGCGGAAGTGCTCTGATGAAACATCCCGAGCTTGCCGCAGAGATAGTTGCGGCGTGCGTCAAAGTCTCCCCTGTCCCCGTGACGGTCAAGATGCGTGCAGGTTGGGACTCAGACTGCATCAACGCCCCCGAGCTTGCCGTTCTGTGCGAGCAGGCAGGTGCGGCGGCCATAACCGTTCACGGCAGAACGAAAAAGCAGATGTACGCTCCGCCCGTTGACCTTGATGTTATCGCAAAAGTTAAAAATGCCGTCAGCATCCCCGTCATCGGAAACGGCGACATCATCGACGGCGAAAGTGCAAAAATGATGTTTGACACTACCGGTTGCGACGGAATAATGGTCGGCAGGGGCGCACTCGGCAGACCGTGGGTGTTCGAGCAAATCACAAGATACCTCGAGGACGGCACCGTGTTGCCCGAGCCTCCCGTGGGTGAGCGAATGGATATAATGCTCCGTCACATCAGCGCACTCATAGCGAACAAAGGCGACTATATCGGAATAAGAGAGGCACGAAAGCACTCCTCCTGGTACATCCGTGACATTCGGGGTGCGGCAACTTTCCGCCGTGAGTTGGGCACGCTTGAGAGCTTTGAACAGCTCAAAGAGATCGCTCAAAAGGTAACTAAAGCTTCAGAATAACTAAATTCACAACGCCGCAAAGGTAAATTTGACCCTTTGCGGCGTTGTGCTGTATTGTTCCCAATCTCCTATATACATTTGTAGTATATCATCTATTGTTATTATTTGTCAATAGCAGTAGATGATTTTTATCTGCTTTAGTTTAGTGTATATTATATCTATAGATTTACTTGAGGTGGGGTGAAACGAAGTGGATAGTGAAAATGCCGTTTTTGGCAGGAAGATACGCCGTGTCAGAGAGCACCAGGGTTTAACACGAGAAAAACTCGCAGAGCTTTCCGGCATATCCACACAGTTCCTTGCCGAAATTGAAAACGGCAAAAAGGGAATGTCCGCCGTTACGCTCAAGAAAATTTGCAGCGCACTGTGTATCTCCGCCGACAGCGTTATTTTTGCCGACGACACGTCCGCAAACCCGGAAATTGTCGAAATGCTCTCACACATACCGAAAGAAAAAGAAGCTGAAATTCAGAAGATAATCGAGCTGCTCATAAAATTGGTCTGAACAAAACGGTTCTCCTTGCGGAGTGCCGTTTATTTTTTGCGGATTTGCGAATTTTCCTGTATCACAATATTATCACTTATCGGCCTTATTTGTCAAGAGAGAAATTCAACTTTTTCAAAATTAAAAAATCGAGGCACACTCATTTGAGTGTGCCTCACAATTAATGTTAAATTTGATTATCTGTTAAAGCTGTCGAGAATGATACTGAACTCATCATCGGGATTTATCTCCGGCGGCTTTTTTGCCACGAAAGGTGCATCCTCTCTCTTCGGCTCGGCAGGCTGAGCAATGCTTGTCTGCTCATATGTGGGCTGAACAGCAGTCTGAGCGGGAGCTTTAGCCTCTGTCTTTTGAGTCTCGGGATAAACTGCCGACTTGGGTTTCTCGTCAAAACCTGTTGCGATAACGGTTATCATCAGCTCGTCATCCATCTTATCGTCGAATGCGATACCCCAGGTGATGTCCGCATCGGGATGTGCCTGCTCGGTAATGAGATCTGCTGCGCCCTCAACATCGTCAAGGTCAACATCGGGAGCTGCGGTGAAGCTGATTATGACACCCTTTGCACCTGCAATAGAAGTCTCAAGCAGCGGGCTTGAAATAGAACCTCTTGCCGCCTCGGCAGCCTTGTCCTTGCCGGAAGCTTTGGCAAAGCCCATGTGAGCATAACCTGCATCCTTCATTATAGCGGTAACATCCGCAAAGTCAAGGTTGACGAAGCCGGGAACTTTTATAAGCTCAGAAATACTTCTGACACCGTGAAGAAGAACCTCATCAGCCATCTTGAACGCCTCGGTAAACGAAAGCTTCTGGCCCTCGTTCATCTTCTTGAGCTGCTCATTAGGTATAACGATAAGGCTGTCCACATTCTCGGCAAGGGCCTCAATACCCTTTTGAGCCTGAACCTGTCTCTTTCTGCCCTCAAACTTGAAAGGACGAGTGACAACACCGACGGTGAGGATCCCCATATCCTTTGCTATGCGGGCAATGACAGGAGCCGCACCTGTACCGGTGCCGCCGCCCATACCTGCGGTAACAAAAATCATATCGGTGCCCTTGAGTGCATCGGTGATTTGCTCACGGCTCTCCTCGGCTGCTTTTTCGCCGATTTCGGGCTTGCCGCCTGCACCTTGACCCTTTGTCAGCTTTTCGCCGATCTGAATCTTATGGGTTGCACGGGAATGATTAAGTATCTGCTTATCTGTATTAACGGCAATAAACTCAGCGCCGAGCACCTCGCTGTCGATCATGCGGTTGACTGCGTTTCCGCCACCGCCGCCGACGCCTATAACTTTTATCTGCGTAGTGATTTCGCAGTCATTGTCAAGTTCAAACGCCATTTTTTAACCCCCAAACTGATAGTAGTAACGATTGGTATTTAGATATTTTAATTCTATCATATCTCTTCAAAAAAGACAAGAAAAAATTCAAAAACATTATTCAGGTAAATTTACATCCGCCGTGTCTGTCTTTTGCTCGTCGGCAGTGCGCTTTTGGGCAGTCGGTCTGAAATACGCCTGTCCCTGAGTTGAAACATCAAGTGTGCCATATTCATCGGGATAATTGCTGTCCTCACTCGCTATTGCGCCGGCGGCAAGCTTGAGCTTGTCCGAAACTCCACTGAGAGAACCGAGCTTTATCGTTATGCGCCCGTCATACTCGAGTGAATACGATGCCGGGGAGCTGATATCCATGGCGGTTATTTTTCTCTTGAGCGCACTGTCGTTCACAGCGGCATTCAGCTGTGCATATATCTCATACACATCAACCGAGACCGATTCAACGGTAATCTCCTCGCCGTTTTCGTCAGTCTGCGTCTCGGGTTCTTTAACGCTGATGACCTGACCGAGCTTATATTCCATATCCTCGGGGAATACTATCGTCATTGCCGCATCGGCAGGCTTGCTCTCACCGCAAATATCAACAACCTTGAAATTCGTATCCGTCAGCACCCACATACCGCCTATGTAGATACCGTAAAACGACTTCGACTCTTTATATTCTATACTCAGAGTATTGGGCAGCTTTCTCTTTATCGTCACAGAGCTTATGTAGGGCAGCTTTTCTTTTATATTTTCTTCGCCCTTTTTAATTCTCGCCCACACAAGGCTGTCGCCGTCCTCTATTCCCGAGGCACTGATTATCTCCTCTGCTGTATATCTGCTGCTGCCCTTTAGGTCAAAGTTCTGCACTCGAAACACGGTGAAACTGCTTATCAAAAAAGCCACCAGTAATACTAATACGACAACGGGAGAAAAGACTATAGCTATTCTTATTCTACGCTTGCGCCGTGCCTTTTTGCTCAGCTTTCTCTTTCTTTTCACAGGCTTTGGATTTTTGGCACTCACTCTTTGCTGTCCCATCAGGCACGCCCCTTTACTGTTCTTCTCTTTCTATCTTCGCCCCCAAAAGGCGTAAATTCTTTTCCATATCCTGCCAGCCACGGTCAATCAGATGAACATTTTCTATCACCGTGTTGCCACGTGCACCAAGTCCCGCCACAGCAAGTGCAGTACCTGCCCGAAGGTCTGCGGCACATACATTTGCACCCTTGAGGCACTTGACACCTTTTATCACCGCCACCTTGCCCTCGGTCATAATATCGGCACCGAGCCGTGACAGCTCACGGACATGGCGAAAACGGTTTTCAAATATATTCTCCACCACAACACTCGTTCCGTGTGCAACACTGAGCATTGCCATAACAGCGGCCTGCGAATCGGTCGGGAATCCGGGATAAGGCATGGTTCGCACGGTCTGCACACTGCGAAGGAGCTCGGGTGCGACAATACGCACGCTGTCTTTTTCACATTCCACTTTACATCCCGCCTGCTCGAACACAGAGACTACAGGCGTTATATGATCGGGGCAGGTGTTTTTTATCAGCACATCGCCGTGAGTTATCGCCGCCGCAGCCATATAGGTTGAGGCGATTATTCGGTCGGGTATCACGGTATGTTCTGTGCCATGGAGCTGTTTTACGCCCTCGATATATATTTCGCCGCTGTCTGCGCCGCTTATATGTGCACCGCAGGAGTTTAAAAACGCTGCAAGATCCGCAATCTCGGGTTCTCGGGCGGCGTTGAGTATCACGGTCTCCCCCTGTGCAGTCGCCGATGCTATAAGTATGTTCTCCGTTGCGCCCACACTCGGGAAAGAGAGCGTTATCCTTTCGCCGTGAAGTCCGTTTGGACAACGGCACGAAAGCACACCGCCCTCGGTGCTTATATCCGCACCCATCATTTTGAGCGAGGACAGATGCAGGTCAATCGGGCGAAGTCCGATTTCGCAGCCGCCCGGGGTCGAAAGCTCGGCGGATTGCATACGGGAAAGCAAAGGCGAGAGAAAGATAACGGATGATCGCATCTCGCACATCAGCTCACGGGGCACATCGAAGTGCTCCACATTCGTAGCATCCACGATAACGGTATCTCCGTCCCGTTCGACGACACAACCGATGAAACTAAGTATTCTTATTGCCGCATCGACATCGGAGAGCCTCGGACAATTTCGGATAACGCTCGTGCCCTTAACGCTTGCGGCTGCCGCCAAAATCGGCAGTGCGCTGTTCTTTGCCCCTTGCAGACACACCTCACCCGAGAGCCGTCTGCCTCCTGTTATCCTCACTGTTTCCATTTTTCGCACCTCACGGGACTCAAAATAATCACTGCGTCCCATCATATGCGAAAATCGGTCTTACTGTTACCCTACCAGCTTTGAAAGGCAGTCATATATACGCTGCGTGGCATCGTCAACACACATCGAGTGTGCCCTCTCACCCATTTTTTCAAGCTCAACACGATCTGAAAGGAGCTTATCAATCTCTGCGATAAGTCTTTCGCCCGTGAGGTCTTTTTCCTCTATGACAACTGCCGCATTTTTCTCGACAAGTGTCATCGCATTATGATACTGATGATTCTCAGCAACATAGGGCGAGGGAATAAGTACCGACGGCTTGCCGAGTGCCTCTATCTCCGAAAGAGTCGAAGCACCTGCACGGTTTATGAAAATATCACACGCCGCCATGCATCTTGACATATCGTCTATATATTCTCTGATTACAACATTCTCGAATTTATCGGGGTCGATTCCACGCTCTTTAAGCTCGTCCGTGACCCATGTGCCGTTGTGTCCCGTTGCATGGATAAAAACGCAGTCACCCTTGGGCGCACGGGCAGCAATAAGTTCGACTATCGCCCTGTTTATCGGTGCGGCACCGAGACTTCCGCCGGAAGAAAGTATGAGCGGTCTTGAATCAACGCCCAACTCAAGGCGGCTTGTCGCCTTGTCTGCCGAGAAGAACTCAGCTCTGACCGGCAGCCCCGTTATGGTGCAGGGATTCTTCGGCTCGAGATATTTTTCCGCCGCCTCGCTTGTGAGCATAACGGCATCAACTGTCTTTGCAAGCGTTTTATTTGTAACGCCGGGGAAGGCATTCTGTTCATGAATCGCAGTAGGCACACCCATCTTTGCCGCCATACGGATAACCGGGCCGCTGACATAGCCGCCGAAGCCAATTGCCAAATCGGGCTTGAACTCCTCGATTATCTTCTTGGCCTGGGAAGATGAGCGGAACATCTTGACTACCGTCTTGATATTATGTTTGAGCCCCTCGATGCTTATTTCACGCAGGAAACCGCTTATGTCAATCATTTTTATATCAAAACCTGCCTGCGGCACAAGCTTTGCTTCCATCTTATCCGCAGTACCTACAAACAGTATCTCCGCCTGCGGATTTTGAGAGCGTATATAAGCTGCGACAGAGAGAGCCGGATTGATATGTCCGCCTGTACCTCCTGCGGCAATGAGTATTCTTTTGGCTTTAAGCATATTGACTCCTCCGATGTTTATATTTTTTCTATCCGAGCACTTCGTGAAACGCTCAGTATCATTCCCATTTCGGCAAGCAGAATAACCAGTGATGTACCGCCGTAACTGAAAAACGGCAGACTGATTCCCGTGTTCGGTATAAGATCGGTAACAACGGCAATGTTTATAATCGTCTGAAGTCCCACCTGTATCGCTATTCCCATAACGAGCAATGACGCAAAGGTATCCTTTGTACGCATACCGATTTCAATCGCACGCTTTATCAGCAGGATAAAGAGAACTATAACGGCAATTGCACCCACAAGTCCCATTTCCTCGCAGAAAATGGCGAACACAAAGTCGTTTTGCGGCTCGGAAACATACAGATGCTTTTGCTTTGAATTGCCCAGACCCACTCCGAAAAGTCCGCCAGAGCCAATCGCATACAGCGATTGATTCGTCTGCCAGCGAGCCCCCTGCGGGTCGAAGTCCTTATCAAGCCATGCGGTAATTCTTGTCATTGCGTGAGACAGGAGACTGATTTTTCCGAACTGCTCTCTGAAAACGACCACAATTACAGCCACCGCCACGATACACGCAATCGCAAACGGGAACCATCGTCGGTCAATGCCGCCGATATATGTCATTGCAACACCCATAAGGCAGACGAGGATCGTGCAGGAAACGTGTTTTTCAAATATTATAAGCAAGCACATCGAGCCGATTACCGCCATATAAAGGAACATCATTTTCCAGTCCGTTGCTATTTGCTTTTTATGTCTCTCCATGCTCCACGCACAATATAATATCAATGCGATTTTGGCAAGCTCAGACGGCTGGAATATGGCGTGACCGCCGATTGCAAACCAACGCCTGAATGCGTCATCCTCTTCCACGCTTCCGCTCCCCGTGTGAAATTTCAAAACGAGCACAAGAAAAATGAAAGCAACCACTATTGCGGTAAAGGAGAAATCACGGTACACCTTGTAGTTTACTCTCGACATAAGGAACATTATTACGATACCGAGGATGGCAAACTTGAGCTGTTTTGCGATATAAAAGTACGGCGTACTCTTGAAAGTTATCGCATTGACATAGCTTGCCGAAAACATCGCTATGAGTCCCACAACAAGCAAAATCATAACAAGCATAAAAAATTTTGTGTCCATCTTTCCGAAGGCTATCACATCTCGTTTGTCAAGCTTTTTGATTTTTTTAGGACAGTATTTGCCAAGCGGGAAATACTCACTCAAAAGTTCTTTGAGTGCCAAACGCACCTTTTTCCAGTTTACACGCTTTTTTTGTCTTTTGTTTCTGACTGTGGTATCCGCCATATGTGAAGCCTCCTTTCACACAAAAAATGCTCAAATCATACCGCATAGCCGCCGAAATACATCAATGCTGCCGCTGCTATACCGCCGATAAAATTAACTATCGAAAACACTGCAACTATCTTTTTTTCACCCCATCCGCTCATCTCAAAATGATGATGAATAGGTGCCATTTTGAATATACGCTTGCCGTGGGTGAGCTTGAAATAGCCTATCTGAATAACGTCCGATGCACCCTCGATTACATATATTATACCCGTCAGCAGAAGAATAAGCGGACAGTTGAGTGCATATGCGGTGGCAATAACCATACCGCCGAGGAACATCGAACCCGTGTCACCCATAAACACCTTTGCGGGGTTGTGATTCCAGAAGAGGAAGCCTACACAGCCGCCGACGAGCACGCTCGCCATGAGCGAAACGCCGAACAGGCGGTGCATATAAGCTATTGCACACATCGAAATACCGAATGTCACCGTAACACTCGAGCACAAACCGTCGATTCCGTCGGTAAAGTTCACCGCATTTATTGCGGCATATATCACAACAAAGCCGAATATCCAGAAGAAGATGCCCATCTGCACATTGCCGACAAACGGAATGAACATATAAGGCTGTCTGCCCATGCTCAGATAAAGTCCGAGAAGATAAGCGACGATCGCAAGCGACTGGAGAACGGTCTTTTGAATCTCCGTCAGACCGAGATTACGCTTTTTGACGACCTTTATGTAGTCATCCGCAAAGCCTATGAGTGCAACACACAGAGCAAAAATAATGCCGCTGTAAAACTTGGTATACAGTTCCGATGCAGAAACACCCGTCGCACTGCTTGCAACAATATCGCCGCCCATGAGCTTATCTGTCAGTACCGTGACCGCCACTGCCGCCACTGTGCCGAAAATAAACATAAGTCCGCCCATAGTCGGTGTGCCCTGCTTCTTCTCGTGCCACTTGGGGCCGATGTCAAGAATAGTCTGCCCAAAGCGAAGCTTGTGAAGCCACGGAATTATCAAATATCCGAGTAATGCCGTCACAAGCGCCGCTGCAACTGCACCGAGTATCAATGCTGCGATAGTATTCATTGTTTTTTCCTCCCTGTATCGTGTGAAAGCTCGAGTATATCTTCAACGATCTTTCGTTCATCAAACGGCAATTTTTCACCGTTTATCAGCTGATATTTTTCATGTCCCTTACCTGCAAGTAAAACTGTGTCACCGGGCAGGGCACGGTTTAGTGCGAGAGCTATTGCCGCTCGCCTGTCAGGCTCAACAAGCACATGGCAATGCCGCCTGTCTGCCCCTTTTAATATGTCGTCAATAATACTGTTCGGATTCTCCGAGCGTGGATTATCGCTTGTAACTATTACATTATCCGCATATTTGCAGGCGGCGGCGCACATCAACGGGCGTTTTTCTCTGTCCCTGTCTCCGCCGCAGCCGAAAAGAACAGTCAGTCTCCCCTTGCACGACGGTCTGAGCGCCCGTAAAACCTGCTCGATTCCGTCCGGAGTGTGGGCATAGTCAATAATCACCGCAAACGGCGCTTGACACTCGACCCTATCCAGCCTGCCTTTGGCTCCTTTGGATTCTCTCAATGCCGCACTTATGTCCTCGGGTCTTATACCGAGAGTCAGTGCACACACCGCCGCCGCAGAGGCGTTGGAAACGCTGAAAAGCCCGGGGGACGCAAAATCTATATGAAATATCCGTCCCCTTGAAACAAGTTCAAAGCTCACAGAACTTTCTTTGAGTGAAATGTTTTTTGCCGTATAATCCGCACAGTCGAGAACCGACGAAAAGCTGACCGTTTTCCCTGCCGCCGAAGCGGCTATATCTTCAAAATACGGACTGTCCATATTTATCACCGACATCGTGCTGTGTTCAAACAGCCGCTTCTTGGCATTGAGATAATGCTCGAATGTGCCGTGATAATCAAGATGGTCACGGGTAATATTCGTAAACACGGCCGAGTCAAATTCCATACCCTCGACCCTGCCCTGTGCAAGTGCCTGCGACGATATTTCCGCAACGCACGCACCGCATCCGGACTTCACCGCCCTGTCGAGCAGGTCATACAGCTCGGGCGGTTTTGGCGTTGTAAGACTTGAAGGGATACTTTCTCCGTCGATACTGTTACAAACCGTACCCAACAGAAGGGTTTTTGTCCCGGAATATTTCAAAATATTCCTAAGCAGTGTTGTCACCGTAGTCTTGCCGTTCGTCCCCGTAACGCCAATCATTTTAAGCTTTCGCTCGGGGTGGTGATAAAGAGCCGCACACAGTTGTGCATATGCCCTGCGTGTATCTACCACACAAAGCTCATCTGCCAATCCGAGTCTGTGCTCTGTAACTACTGCCGCCGCACCTTTTTGGAGCACCTGCGTAGCCACACTGTGTCCGTCAAAGCTTCGGTGCTTCACGCATACAAACAGCGTACCCTCTTTGACATTGCGACTGTCATCAGTCACAAAATCAACTTCAACATCCTTTTTTATACTTCCCTCATATTCAACTTCCGAAAACAACTCCGAAAGTTTCATACAAAAGCTCCTTAACCCGGAAGATCGGAAACGCCTGTGTTCGATTTAAAATACACAGTCACTGTCGTGCCATAGTCAACACTTTCGCCGACAGCTACGCTCTGCGAATAAGAAGTCAGCTCCGAATTGACAAGAGTGTTGCCTGATATTTTGACATTTATGCCTGCCGCCGCAGCGGTGCGGTTGACCTGCGTTATCGAAAGTCCGACAAGGTTCGGCACTGTCGTCTTTGTCTCAACGGGGCCGCTTTGAGTATAGAGCACCACTATGCCGCCCTTGGGCACACTGCGGTATGCACCGGGGAGCTGGCTGACAACCTTATCGCCGTCGCCTATGACCTTGCAGGTGAATCCTGCATTTCTAAGTTCTGTCGAAACACTGTTCACATCCTTGCCGACATAGTTTGACACCGTGGTGTCGAGCTGTGCAAGCTCGCTCTCCGTGTACTGAGGCTCGACATTGAGATATTTGAGTGTCTTTTCCATAACCTGTGCGGCCACGGGAGCGGCTATCTGACCGCCCTGTATCTGACCGCCGTGAGGCTCATCTATAACAATGAGTATTGCCACCTTTGGGTCATCCGCCGGTGCAAAGCAGCCATAGGATGCGACGTGTTCGCCGTCCGTGCCGAGTTTCTGAGAAGTACCGGTTTTGCCCGCCACACGGTAACCGATGACATAGCCGTTCTTTGCGGTTCCCTCGTTTACCACTCGGCGCATCATCTCGGCAACCTTTGCGGAGGTCTCCTCGGAGATAACCTGCCGTCTGACTGTCGGCTGAGTTTCGCTTATGATATTGCCGTTTGAATCAAGCGTCTTTGCCACAACATACGGCTTCATCAGCTTGCCGCCGTTTGCGATTGCGGAAAGTGCGGTTATCATCTGTATCGGTGTCACCTGGAACGACTGGCCGAACGAGGAACTGGCAAGGTCAATGAGTGTCATACTATCGTGTGCGTGATAAGTGACACCTGCTTTTGGCTGGGTTTCGGCAGGCAGGTCTATACCCGTCTTTTCGGTAAAGCCGAACGCCTCGAAATATTTATAGAAATTATCAACGCCAAGTCGCTGACCCATTGTAATGAAATATGAGTTGCAGGACTTTTTGAGTCCGCCCACCATATCAAGCGTACCGTGAACGGTGTGTGCGTTGCAGTGGTAGGTCTGGGTGAGGATTTTTATGCCGCCCGACACGCAGTCAACCGTTGTCGAAGTATCGGCAACGCCCTGGTCAAGTGCCGCCGATGCGGTTATCGTTTTGAAAACCGAACCGGGCTCATATGTACTGCTGACATTCTGATTGCGGACATTGGCAAAGAGCACATTAAGCTCGGCATTATTTCTGTCCTCTTTCTCGCCCTTTTCTTTCTCCTCCTGCGTGGGCGTTTTGCCGTTTTCTTCGTAATCGGCATAGCGTAGTTCCTGAAGGCGTTTGTATTCCTCTTCGACCGCAGAATCGGTGACCGACTCCCAAGGGTCATTCGGGTCATAGTCGCTCATGCTCGCCATTGCAAGTATGGCACCCGTATTGACATCCATTACTATACCGTTTGCGTGAGCACACTTGTTGTCGATATACGCCTGCTTTAGCGCCTCCTCGAGATAGCTTTGAATGTTCTGATTGATGGTAAGCTGCAACGTCGTACCCTCGGTAGAATCATAAACCGTTTCATATTGCAGCGGCATTACATTGCCGTTGGCATCCTTTGCGGTAACTTTTCTTCCCGGGATACCCGAAAGAATGTTGTTGTAATAAAGCTCAACACCCGCCTGACCGTTTCCGCTCGAATTTGTGTAGCCTATAACCTGACTCGCAAGGCTGCCGTTGGGATAATATCGTTTAATATCGGGATCTATTCCGACAAACAGACGGCCTACCGTGTAGTCTGCATCGTCATCGTCGGTGTGATTCTGATTTCCGTCAAGGTAATATTTTTTATTTTTAATTTCGATTATCTTTTCCTTGGTATCATACTCTATCTGTCTTGCGACAACAAGATACCTGTAGCCGGTTTTTTGAAGCTTTGACATAATACTGTCGCCGCTTATTCCGAGCACCTCCGCCAAATCCTTGCATACATTTGCACGCACGGCCTCATTGGGAACATTTTTGGGGTCTACATACACAAGCCAAACCGATGCACTCTCAGCTAAGATGTTGCCGTTCGAGTCGTATATCGTACCTCTCTTTGCAGGTATTTCGGTATCATAAAGCTGATTACTTTCAGCCTTGCCTTTGTATTCATCGGCTTTAAAAATCTGTATCACCAAAAGATTCACGACACAGGCCGCAAACAGCACAATTGCTATTGCAATGACTACCTTCGCTCGTCTGTCTCTCTCTTTTTTAGGCAATGTCTTTTGCATATCTTCACCCTTTCACCAAACCAAAAAAGTCCCCGTTAAATGTCTAAAAAGGGCAGACCGTAATCCGCCCTTTCATCTCAATGGTTGGGCACATAATTATATGCCGCTCAACGCTCGTACTATTCACCCTCACTCCGGCTTGCACCGTCGCTGTAAACCACACTGTCTCCCGAGTTCATGCTTATATAAGTTATCTGCGAACGGTTCGTCTTTATCATTCCGAGCCTGTTTATCGCATAATCCTCAACAGCCTCTGCGCTCATCTTTTGAGTAAGCTTGTTCTTGAGGTCTACCGTGCGGCTGTTTTCCTCGTCTATCTCTGCCTGAACGGCAGCTATATCCAGTGCGGTCTTTGTGAGTTTGGCTCGAGCGGACATATTGATGCCCAACAGGCTCACGAAACACACAGACACTATGAATATCTTTGCAAGGCGTCTGTTTACCGCCATAGCCTCTGCACGAGCCTCGGCTTTGCTTTTGTGCTCTTCTACTACCCCTTGAGGGCCTTTGGGCGCTTCCTGTTTTTTCGGTGCGGGCATTGCCGCCTGTGCCTCAAACAGTTCAAACTTGTATGCGCCGTCTCTTGTTGCTGCCATTACTTACCATCCTTTCTCTGTCACTTTTTAACCCGTTTTATATGAATTTATCTGATTTTCTCAATAACACGAAGTCTTGCACTTCTGCTTCTCGGATTCTCCTCAAGCTCCGTCCTGCTCGGAGACAATGCCTTGTGAGGAAGTCTGCCCCTGCTCTCTCTGCCGCAAACGCACACAGGAAATTCCGGAGGACACACACAGCCCTCGCACAATTTGGCAAAGGTCTGCTTTACCGTTCTGTCCTCAAGCGAATGGAATGTGATTATCGCCAATCTGCCGCCGACTTTAAGTGAGTCGAACATATCCTCGACAGCCTGTCCGAGGCCGTCAAGTTCACCGTTGACATAAATTCGCAACGCCTGAAAAGTTCTCCTTGCCGGGTGGCCACCCTCTCTGCGAGCCGCCGCAGGAATAGAGCTTTTGATTATCTCGGCAAGCTCAAGGGTCGTTTCAATCGGCTTTTGCTCTCTTGCACGAACGATGCCGGAGGCAATACGGGGGGCAAACTTGTCCTCACCGTATTTATAGATAATATCCTGTAATTCACGCTGAGACAGCGAATTGACCGCATCCGCAGCACTCATACCCTGCATCGACATACGCATATCAAGCGGTGCATCCGCATGAAACGAAAACCCTCTCGATGCGTCATCGAGCTGATGCGAACTCACGCCGAGATCGGCGAGTATACCGTCCGCACCCTCGCTTGTGAAGGACGAAAGTATACTTTTTATATTAAAGAAATTGTCGTTGACTATGCTGACATTGTCCTTGCCCTCAAAACGGGCAGTGAGAGTCTCTATTGCCTCGGGGTCACGGTCTATTGCAACAAGTCTGCCCGAGGGAGAAAGTCTCTCTCTGATAGCGTTTGAATGACCGCCGCCGCCTGCCGTGCAATCGGCATAAAGTCCGTCGGGTTTAATATTGAGAGCCTCTATAGACTCATTGAAAAGCACAGGTATATGCTTGAAATCCATATCATCGCTCCGTAATTAAACTCCGACCTTGTTATCCCAGCCGGGATGCTCCTCAAAGAACTTCTCCTGAGCGGCGAGCCAGACTTCGCTGTTCCACAGCTCGATTCGGTTTCCGACACCCATTATCATAACTTCTTTTTCAAGATGGGCACGCTTGCAGTTATCGGCAGTGAGAGTAATTCTGCCCTGCTTATCGGCACTGACCCGTCTTTTTGTGCTGCTCGCCAGTCGCTCGGCAAAGGCACGCTCTTTACCGGTGCAAACCGCACGGAGATTTTCAAAATATCTGTCCCACTCCTCGAGAGTATAAATTATTACGCAGTCGTTGCTGCCGGGAGGGGTACATACAACAAATTCGTTGCCAAGTACATTGCGATAATCCGCAGGAATGAACACTCGGTTCTTCTGGTCGAGTGTATGATAGAAAGTGCCGTCAAATTCGCGCTCGCTCATGCACTCGCCTCCTTTTGAAGAAAATTCAGGGTAAATCCCCCACTTGAGTGCTCTAATCCACCATCTTTCCCCACCATTATACCCCCAAACTTTTAATAGTGCAAGGGTTTTGAATTAAAAAGTATATGGTTTTTCCAATCTTTTTTCGCACAATAGTAAAAAAATAAGCACCGCACACAATATCTTGTATGCGATGCTTATTAGTGATTTAAGAAAAATTTACCAGATGTTCTTTTCGTTTACATCCTTGCTTGCGCTGTCGATAAAGTCGCCGATGCTCATAGCACCGATGTCGCCCTCGCCACGCTTTCTGACACTGACAGTGCCGCTCTCCGTCTCCTTCTCGCCGACAACGAGCATATAAGGTACCTTGTGGAGCTGTGCTTCAGGAATCTTGTGGCCTATCGTGTCACTGCGTGGGTGAACGCTGACTCTGGGTCCTTCCGCGTCGGGCTGCGCGCGAGCGGGCGCTGCATA
>CAZFZW010000015.1:0-16964 GCA_964523465.1 uncultured Clostridium sp.
TCTACCAGCTGAGCTACACCAGCGTCTCAACGCTCAAATACTATATCATAAATTGCGACCTTAGTCAAGAGCAAAATTAAAAAAATCGGCAAAATCCCAAAAAAATTAAATTTTCGGTGACTTTGCCGACGATTACAGGTTTATTTTCCGCTTTTCAGAAGCTCGCAGAGCACTGCAATGGAATTTTTTGCGGCCATGGCGCAGAACTTGGGATAGTCCATATGCGACGAGCCGTCCGCAGAGTCGGAGATAGCACGCAGAACGCAGAACGGAACGCCGTTTACATAGCAGACATGGCCTATCGCCGCACCCTCCATCTCGCACACGATTGCACCGAAGGTGTCGCTTATATACTGCTTTTTCTCCGCACTGCTCACAAAGCAGTCGCCCGAGGCGATCTTGCCCTTGACGCAGGTTATACCGCCGACGGCCGCTGCACTTTCGCAGATTTTGTCGCCGAGTGCCTCGTCAGCCGGAATATCGACTATATTTATGCCCGAGATCATTCCGACGGGGTCGCCCAGAGGGCTTGTGTCCATGTCGTGCTGGACAACATAATCGCTGACTGCAATATCGCCGATATGAAGTTTCGTGCTCAACGAACCGCCGACGCCTGTGTTGATTATTCTGTCGGGTGAGTAGGTGAGTATCATAGTCTGGGCACACAGGGCGGCGAATACCTTGCCGATACCGCAGACCGCAGTGACGACATCCCTGCCGAAGAGCTTTCCGCTCGTGAATGTTATGCCGCTGATAACCCTTGTTTCGGGATTTTCCAGCTGTGCATTGAGGGCGTCTATTTCTATTGACATTGCGCCGATGATTCCTGTCATAATGTTCGTCTCCTTATTCGGTGGGATATTTGAAGTCCTGAGTTCTACTTTCAAGCTCTGCAAGATAACGGACGGCCTCACGGTGTGCCGCATCGATGCTCAGTTCTTTGTAGTTGCCGCACTCCTTGCGCTGTGCGCCGAACATGGCATCGGCGTTAATCGTATTGCGGAGAGCCTCTTTTACTTTTTCGAGCGTGCGTTCATGGTCATGAGAGCGCATGAGCAGATAAAAACCCGTGCGGCAACCCATCGGGCCGAAGTATATAACTTCATCAGCGGCATCGGAATTTCTCAAAAAAGTGGCAAGCATATGCTCCATGGAATGCATGGTGATATTGTCCATATAGTCGCCGCAATTCGGCTTGCGAGTACGCAGGTCATATGTGGTTATGTCACCGTCTATGCGTGAAATGTAAATTCCGGGCACAATATAGTCATGGTCAACCGAAAAACTTGTGATTCTCTGCATTATAATTCCTCCAGTCCGATTGATTATATCACAATATAAAAGAAGATTCAATGAGTATCGGGTGCAGATTCCGGAATCGAAGTTGTAGATATGATAGAAACCACCGCAAAAAGCACAACCGTTCCGTAGGGACAGGGCTTGCCCCTGTCCGTTCTTACTAAAAATCGAATCAACAGGCTCACCTGTGTAATGGGAGCTGGCAAAATCGCAGATTTTGACTGAGGGGTTGACAGTCGGTTACTTGTTCTTGGTATATTTTTGTCGATTGCTTTTCCATGTCGCCTACGCCGACTTCGGACAGCCACAAGGGCTGTCCCTACGGCTGTCGCTCAAACAGTGTCGGCTAGTGCGGCGTGCTTTGCAAGCCGTTCCCTCGTCATGTCGGTTGGTCTGTTTCCGTTGTACTTCGGTTCTGGGAAGTTTGCGGTTCTGAAATTACCGTGGTCCCTATCCAACTCTTTTGTGTCGGCGTTGCCGACAACGGACAACCGCAAGGGTTGTCCCTACGGCAAAAAATTTTTCTCCTTCGTAGGGACAGGGCTTGCCCCTGTCCGTTCTTACTAAAAAATCGAATCAACAGGCTCACCTGTGTAATGGGAGCTGGCAAAATCGCAGATTTTGACTGAGGGGTTGACAGTCGGTTACTTGTTCTTGGTATATTTTTGTCGATTGCTTTTCCATGTCGCCTACGCCGACTTCGGACAGCCGCAAGGGCTGTCCCTACGAGAGTGAAAAATGTAGTAGGAACAACCGCAAACTTCCCTACTGTGAAAGATCCTCTACAGCGATATGCAAATTTTGCGGGTGAATACATTACCTGTGATTTTCGGGGATAATAAAAGCAAAGGTGGTGATACTGTGGGCAAGTTTTATATCAAGGACAGCGGACTTCGGGCGCAGTTCGATACACTTCCTGTCGAGGTACGCAATATGATAATTGAGAGCGGTATTGAGATAACGAGTGCCGAGCAGCTTGAGCAGACGGCAGAGCAGCTTAAAAATCTTTCCAAATAAGAATCTTCGGCTCTCTTTACCTTGACTATGTTCGCACGGCGGTGTAAAATAATGCTGTGCGGACATCGTTTTGCTTTAGACGATACAATCAGCGTGCAACATTGCCGAATTCCGAATATTTTTGCGTTTTATGCTGATTGAATTATAGCAGAACAGAGATGTCACAGGAAAAAGGAGAGAGGAATAATTATGATAGTTGACAGCTTTGAAAATCTTTCGCTCTATTTTTCGAGCGTTCCGGGACTTGATAAGGCGGCGAAGTTCCTTTGCGATTTTGTAAAGGATGGGGCAAAGGACGGCCATTATGACATCGACGGTGAAAAGGTTTTTGCCAATGTCTCGACTTATGCACCCGGCGAGTTCAACGACGGTATGCGCTTTGAGGCACACAGAAAATATATTGACCTTCAGGCAGTCGTCGCAGGCGGAGAGAGGATAGACTGGGCACCTTTGGACGGCCTTAAAGAGGAGAGCGAGGAATATTCAAAGGGCGGCGATGCGGCATTTTACTCGGGCGATGCACATATAAATGTCCGACTTAAAGCGGGGGAGTTCGTTCTGCTCCTGCCGGGTGATGCACATAAGCCGTGCATACACAGCGATTTTGATACGGTGACTAAGGCTGTGATAAAAATCGCAGTCGAGGGATAAGCCGTGGCAAAGAATAAAAATGACAGGGTGACGCTTATTGCCTGTGCAGCGGCGTTTGCGATAAACACGGCTCTGTTTTGTGTGAAGCTCTATGTCGGCCTGAGCGCAAACAGCATCAGCATATATTCCGATGCCATCAATAATATGTTTGACAGCGTGTCGGCTCTGGCGGCGTTTGTTTGCCTGTTCGTCATTTACGCAATAAGCTCATCGGCACTCGAGGCAGTGGTCAAAAAGTCCGAGCAGTTCTTCTCGTTTTTGATGTCGGCAGTGATTCTTGTCACCGGGTTCTATTTTGCATATAACTCACTCGAAAGGCTGCTCTACCCGACGCCCATATCGTATCTGAGCCGCTATCTTGTTATGCTGCTCGTCACGGTGGCGGTAAAGCTGCTGATGTATTTTGTCTACCGTGGCGCATATCGCATGACAGGCTCACCTGTGATAAAAATGATGACGGCGGACAGTATTCTCGACTGTTTCATAACTCTCGCAACGGTTATGAGCCTTACCGTCTCGCAGTATGTCGAGTTTGCGGTGGATGCGGTGTTCGGCATAGTGATAAGTGTAGTGCTTATTGTCTCGGCAGTTAAGTCCGCAATAAACTCGGGTGCGGTAATGATAGACTATGTCAAAGCCGAAACCCGTGAGGCGGTTGAAGAGACGATGGTTCGGTTCGGCGTGACGGTGAGTGAGATAACATATCGCTCACTCGGCAGAGAAACGCAGGCGTTTGTGCGTATAGAACTGCCGGAGAGCGAAAGTGCGGAGGAACTTGAACAGAAGCTTTGTGCTGCGTGCCTTGAAAAGGCAGGCGTGGCACTCAATATATTAAAGTAAAGGGAGAAAGGATATGAAAGAGAAAAAGACAAAGAAGAGCAGAAAGGGACTCATTATCTTCGGCTCGATAGTCGGAGTGCTGGCAGTGTTCATCGGCGTTGTGGTTATGATAAGTGTGATAGGCAACAAGGCGAATACCAACAGAGCCGCAAGCTATGACCCCGTAGTGCTCGAGGACAGGATAGTGCCCGAAAAGGATGAGAACGGCTACTGGACATTCACCACCGACAGAGACCTCAAGGTTATGCAGCTGACGGATGTGCATATTGGCGGCGGCTGGATGTCACTGAAAAAGGACTCAATGGCGATAAATGCAGTGGCGGCTATGATACAGGCGGAGAAACCCGACCTTGTTATTGTCACGGGCGATGTCTCCTATCCTGTGTTCTTCCAGGCAGGTACATTCAACAACCTCTCCTCGGCAAAGATATTCGCAACGCTCATGGAGCAGCTCGGAGTGTATTGGACAGTTGCGTTCGGCAACCACGACACAGAGGCATACAGCTTCTATTCCCGTGAACAGATCTCCGATTTTTACGGCGATTCCGATTTCAAGTATTGCCTGTTCCAGAAAGGCCCGGACGATGTGGACGGCTATGGCAATCAGGTCATCAATGTAAAGAATTCAAATGGTATTATTACCCAGTCATTTTACATATTCGACAGCCATTCGTATACCGATAACGACTACTTCGGAATCATGTGGAAGTATGACAATATCCATGAAAACCAGGTTGCATGGTACAAGGACAATGTGAATATGCTCAACGCTCAGAACAACGAGACGCTCAAGGCACTCAATATGGAGGAAAATTCCGATATCAAGTCGCTCGCTTTCTTCCACATTCCGCTCACTGAACAGCGTGACGCATGGTATGAGTATATGGAAAACGGATTCGAGGACACGGAAGATGTCAAGTATGTCTACGGCAAGGCAGGAGAGGGCAAAAAGATAATCTACTGCGGCATGGGCGAGGACGACCTTTTTGAGACGATGCTGGAGCTCGGCTCAACCAAGGGAATCTTCTGCGGACACGACCATGACAACAACTTCTCGATTTACTATAAGGGAATCCGTATGACCTACGGCTACAGCGTAGACTATCTCGCATATATCGGTATATACAAGCGAGGAGCACAGCGAGGATGCACGATAATAACGGTCTCTCCCGACGGCTCGTTCGACTGCAAGGCAGAGAACTACTATCAGGATAAGTATCAGTCACAGTATGAGAAAGAGGAAGTCACAATGCAGGATGTCACCGAGGCATCTACATGGCTTTCGTAAAAAAATAAAACAACAGCAAAATGACTGCATGGAGTTGATGCTCTGTGCAGTCATTTTTGTTTTCTGTTTTCACGCTCCTCTGCGGCTTATCGCCTTGCCGAGTTCCGACACGGCTATGGGGGCGACTGCGAGTGCGGCGACCGAGAGCCACTGCACAGGCGAGAGGGGAGACACATCGAACAGCACCCGAAGCGGCGGTACGGTCATAACGGCGAGTTGCAACGCTGTGCATATTGCGGCACAGGCGGTCAGCTTTTTGTTTGAGAATATACCGATGCTGAAAACCGAGCGGCGTGAACGCATATTGAATGCGTGCGCTATCTCGCACAGGCTTTGGGTGACAAAAGCCATGGTCCTGCCAAGTTGCAGGGAAGAATTCGCAAACAGCGTGTTGCCCAGAACAAAGGCAAACAGGCTCAACGCACCTATGAGCATACCTTCAAGTGCGATGTCAAGCCCCACTCTGTCGGCAAAAAAGCTCTTTGAGCTGTCTCTCGGCGGTCGGCGCATAACAGCGGTATCCAATTTTTCCGAACCGAGGGCGAGTGCAGGAAGAGAATCGGTAACAAGGTTTATCCAAAGCAGCTGGATGGGCAAAAGCGGCGCAGGCATACCGAAAAGTGTTGCCGCAAACACGCACAGTATTTCACCGATATTGCACCCGAGCAGATAGTGAATAGCCTTGCGGATGTTGTCATATATTCCTCTGCCCTGCGCTACAGCTTTGACTATTGTTGCAAAATTGTCGTCGGTCAAAATCATATCGGCGGCGTTCTGCGCCACCTGCGTGCCGCCCTTTCCCATGGCACAGCCTATGTCGGCGGCTCTAAGAGCAGGTGCGTCGTTCACTCCGTCACCGGTCATGGCAACAACTTCACCGTGTGCCCTGAGTGCCTTTACAATCCTGACCTTATGCTCGGGTGTTACTCTGGCATAGACCCTGCAAGAGCGAACGGCACTACCGAATTCGGTCTGCCCCATTTTGTCTATCTGTTCGCCTGTGAGACACGAGCCGTTTTTGCCGAGGATGCCGAGTTTTCTCGCCGTGGCACAGGCTGTTCCTGCGTGGTCGCCTGTTATCATGACGGGCGTTATTCCGGCTCTTTTGCAGATTCGTACCGCCTCAAAAGCCTCATCTCTCGGAGGATCTTCCATGCCGATAAGCCCCGAAAAGCAAAGCCCCTCTTCGTCCGCTTTCCCCGAAGCACTGTCTTTTTCGGCAACAGCGATGACTCTGAGTGCCCTGTCAGCTGATTTTTGATTGAGGGCGAGGATTTTTTCTCTGTCAGCTAAAGTCATTCGGCGTTTTGTTCCGTTTATATTTATGTCGGTGCAGTGCTCAACGAGCACATCCGGTGCACCCTTGCAGACGGTCAAAAATCCACTCGCTGTCCGCACGGTGACAGTCATTCTCCGCCGCTCGGAGGAAAACGGTATTTCGTCTGTTCGTGGCTGATTTTTACGCAGTCTGCGTGTGTTTTCGCCGCATTTCTCCGCGGCGAGGACTATTGCCACCTCAGTCGGTTCGCCGTTACATTTGCCCGAGCCTTCATATTCGGCGTCACAGCACAGTGCGGCGAGCGAAAGCAGATTTTTCGCTTCATCCGAGGCGGGTGATACTTCGCCCGAAGCGGTACACACGGCGGTGACTGTCATTTTGTTTTGTGTGAGCGTGCCCGTCTTGTCGGAGCAGATATAAGTTGCCGCACCGAGGGTTTCGACAGCCGGCAGCCGTCTTATCACAGCGTTGCTCTTTGCCATCTTCTGCACGCCGAGCGAGAGCACGACAGTCACCACGGCAGGCAGTCCCTCTGGGATAGCCGCAACCGCAAGGCTCACCGAGAGCATAAAGGCACTGAGCACGCCCATACCCCTCAACAGACTGAGCAGGAATATCAATCCACATATCGCCAACGCCCCTATGCCGAGCGCCTTGCCTATTTTCGCAAGCTTTATCTGAAGCGGCGTGTCGGGAACTTCTTCTTCATTCAAAAGATGCGCAATCCTGCCCACTGCCGTATCCATGCCCGTCTGCGTGACCAAAGCGAGAGCATGACCCGAGGTTATGACGGTGGATGAAAATATCATATTCTTCTGCTCTGCCTGCGTACTGCCCGAAGGCACAACGGCGGCCGAGTTTTTTTCGCTCGGCAGGGATTCGCCTGTGAGTGCGCTCTCCTGTGCGGCGAGTGAATTTGACGAAATAAGCCGTGCATCGGCAGGGACGAGGTCGCCTGCCCTGACTTTGATTATATCGCCGCACACCACTTCGCCGGCAGGTATCTCACTTTCTTTTCTGTCTCTTATCACTGAGGCAGTGGGTGCGGACAGCTCCCGAAGCGCCTGCAACGAGTTTTCCGCCTTGCGCTGTTGAACTACGCCGACTACCGCATTGAGCACAACGATTATCAAAATTATTACGGGGTCCGCAAGGTCGCCCTGACCTTCCAAAAACGAAGTCAAAAACGACACCGCACCTGCAATCAAAAGGACGATAACGGTGAAATCCTTGAACTGCTCGAAAAATTCGGAGACTATACTCCTGCGTTTTCGTCCCGTCAATACATTTTCGCCGTCTCTCTCGAGGCGTTTTGCCGCCTCTTTGGAACTGAGTCCTCTGTCAAGGTCGGTTTTGAGACTCTCGGCCGCTTCATCGACACTCAACGCACACCATTCCATACCCTTGCTCCTTTAAAGTCAGTCTTTTTGAATGTATATTCATCCGAGTGCTAAAGTTTACCAAAGATATTGAATCTCAAATAAATCAATGCTACAATTAACATATATATAATTCTTCGGAGAGGACGGTGTCATGTGAAGAAAATCATAAAATTCCTCAAGCCCTACACGGGTGCCACAGTAGCGGCACTGCTGTTTGCGTTGTTCAACAACCTTATGCAGCTGATTTTGCCTGCGCTCATGTCAACGATGATAAACACAGGTCTTGACAGTGGCAAGATGGGTCTTGTCAAAATAATCGGTGCTGTTATGGCCGTGCTGTCATGCGTTGCTATAATTTCGGCGATAGTCGGCAGTTACTATTCCTCAAAAGTCTCAGCCTGTTTCGGAATGTCACTGCGCCGTGCGGTGTTCGTCAAGGTTGAAAGTCTCAGCCAATGTGACATCGACAAAATAGGCACGCCGTCTTTGATAACCAGAACTACCAATGATATACGCCAGATTCAGGAAATGATACTGATGATGATTCGTATTATCATCAGTGCGCCCATAGTTATGGTCGGTGGTGCGGTAATGGCGTTTACACTCAACAAACGCCTTTCGACTATTATGTTTTTGACCGTGCCCGTTATTCTCATCATTGCCCTTGTCGTGGCAAAGCTTGTACTGCCGATGTTTGACAAGGCTCAGAAAAAGACGGACAGATTGAATCTCATTTTGCGTGAAAAACTCAGCGGAATCAGAGTTATCCGTGCGTTCAACCGCTCGGAATATGAGGATGCGAGATTCAAGAGTGCCAACGATGAATTGACGGGACTGCTCTTGAAGATAAACAGAATTTTCGCTTTTCTCGTACCCCTTGCAACTCTGCTCGGCTATGCTGTTGTGGCTCTGCTTTTGAAAGTTGCCGCAAATCAGATAGATACACTCGATGCCGTGCGTGACAGGGTACAGATAGCTAATACCGTCGGTGACTTGCAGGCATTTGTCGTGTATATGATAATGATAATCTACGCCGTGTCGCTCGCCGCGTCGCTGTTTGTTATGCTCCCCAAGGCGGAAATCTCGGCAAAGCGTATAAACGAGGTGCTCGACCTCGAGCCGATGATAAAGGAATCCGCTCATCCGATAACCCCGGAAAACAATCGCCGCAGTGAGCTTGAATTCGACTGCGTGAGCTTTTGCTATCCCGGTGCGGATTCGCCCATACTCTCACGAATTTCATTCAAAACCATGCCCGGCGAGACCACTGCGATAATCGGGTCAACCGGTTCGGGCAAGTCCACTCTTGTCAACCTCATTCCCCGTTTCTACGATGTCTCGGGCGGCAGAATACTCATTGACGGCGTGGATGTTAAAAATATGTCGCTTAAAACCCTCCACGAAAAGATAGGTTTTATTCCGCAGAGCGCATTCCTCTTCAGCGGTTCGGTTGCGGACAATCTGCGTATGGGCAAGCCCGATGCCACCGAGGAGGAGATGTGGGAGGCACTCGAGACCGCACAGGCGGCAGACTTTGTGAGAAGTCTCCCCGACGGACTTGACAGCGAGTTGTCGCAAAACGGCAAGAACCTTTCGGGCGGTCAACGACAGCGACTCGCCATAGCGAGAGTGTTGATAAGAAAAGCGGAAATATATGTTTTTGATGACAGCTTCTCGGCTCTTGATTTCGCAACGGATGCTCGACTGAGAAAAAGTCTGCGTGAGCGTATGCCCGGAATTACAAAAATAATAGTCGCTCAGCGAGTCGGCACGATAATCGATGCCGAGCGTATAATCGTCCTTGACGAGGGTAAGGTTGCAGGTGTGGGCACTCACCGTGAGTTGCTTGAAAACTGCACTGTGTACCGTGAGATAGCTCAATCTCAGCTTTCAAAGGAGGAGTTGGCATGAAAAATATGCAGGTTCTCAAAAGAAAGCGCAGTTCTTCATTGAGGAAGAAATACCGCCAATATACGGACAAGTCAAACAAGCCCAATGAGAGACCGCAGAATATGTCTGCTACGCTCTCGAAATTTATGCCGCTTCTCAAGCCGTTTATCCCCGCACTTGTCACGGTGCTCATTGCGGGAATCATCGGCACAGTGCTGACCGTCACGGGGCCGATGTATCTCGGCGACATAGTCGATGCAATAAAAGAACAGGCGGACATAAAACTTGCAGGTGGCAAGCTCGACTTTTCACGCATACAGAAAATACTGCTGACCATCCTCGGCATATACGGTCTTAGTGCCGTGCTGAATTTCGTGCAGCATTACATTATGGCGGGTGTCACACAGTCGATAGTCCGTGACCTCAGAGAGAAGATAAACCGAAAGCTCACCAATCTCCCTTTGAGCTACATAGACTCACATTCAAAAGGCGACATTCTCAGCCGAATGTTGAACGACATCGATAATATCAGCAATACCCTGCAAAACAACCTCATTCAGATAATCACCTCTGCGGTAAGCTTCATCGGTATGCTGGCACTCATGTTCTATGTCAGCTGGCAGCTGACGCTCATAACCCTTGCGGTACTGCCTCCGAGCATTATAATCGTCGGCATAATATCAAAAAAATCCAAGCGGTATTTTCGCCGCCAGTGGAATGAGACCGGCAGCATAAACGGTCATATCGAGGAAATGTACACAGGCCACAAGCTCATAAAGGTGTTCGACCGTGAGGAACAGGCGATAGATGAATTTGACGACATAAATGTTGCACTGACAAAGGCAGGCTACAAGGCACAGTTCATCTCGGGCATCATCGGCCCTATTCTGAATTTTGCGAGCAACATAGCTTATGTGCTCATCTGCGTTATAGGCGGCGTGTATGTCATAAGAGGCACTTTTACGCTGGGCAACATCACGACATTTTTCACCTATTCAAAGCTGTTCATGCAGCCGCTTGTGAGCATAGGTAATATTGCAAACAACCTCCAGTCATCTCTCGCAAGTGCGGAGAGGGTGTTTGCCCTGCTTGATGAGCCGGACGAAGTGCCCGACTGCTATGACATACGCATTGAAGAGCCGACGGGTGCAGTCGAATTTAAAAATGTCTGTTTTAGCTACACGGATGAAAATCCGCTGATTGAGAATATGAACCTCAAGGTCGAGCCGGGTCAGCTTGTGGCAATAGTCGGGCCGACAGGCGCAGGCAAGACGACCTTTGTCAATCTGCTTATGCGTTTTTACGATGTGAACTCGGGCGAAATACTTCTTGACGGACACGATATACGCTCTATCCCGAGGGAGAATCTCCGCAGCGTTTTCGGCATGGTGTTGCAGGACACATGGCTGTTTGAGGGCACGATAATGGAGAATATAGCCTATGGTCGTCGTGACTGCTCAAGAGAAGAGGTTATCGATGCGGCGAAAGCGGCGAGAGTTCACCACTTTATCAGCACTCTGCCCGACGGATATGAGACGATGCTTGAGGAAAACGGCGAGAATATCTCGCAGGGTCAGCGTCAGCTTTTGACCATTGCCCGTGCGATACTCGCAAACCCCTCTGTTCTGATTCTCGACGAGGCGACAAGCTCCGTTGACACACGCACAGAGGTTCACATCCAAAAGGCTATGAACGAGCTTATGAACGGCAGAACGAGCTTTGTCATAGCACACAGGCTCTCGACCGTGCGTGATGCGGATGTAATACTTGTGATGAATGACGGCGAAATAGTCGAGCAGGGCACACACAGTGAGCTGCTCCGAAAAGGCGGCTTTTACCGTGAACTGTATTCAAGCCAGTTTGGGGTGTGAAAAAAGTTAAAAACAGAGCCAATCGCTTTTGGACGATTGGCTCTTTGCTATTTTGGTATCTTTATTTTTGAATTCCCCTGCTCACAAAAATTCCCTCATTGCTGACGGTGAGCAGGACACCGCCGCTGTCTGCGGTGGAATAGGTGCGGCGTCCGAATGCGGACATTATGTCAACCAACACGGCGTCCGAAACATTGGCAAGGCGGTTTGTGATTATTACTGTGTCGGGCCTGAGCTTTTTCATCACGCCCTCGGGCAGTGGACGCTCGCCGTGGCAGGGTGCTTTGAGCACATCCACTCTGCCGACAGTTGCGGCAAGACGGACAAGGTCGCCTGTGTCGTTTACCATATCGCCCGTGAGCAACAGGCGTTTGCCGTTTGCTTCAAGCAGCAGGGCAAGGGAGTTGTCGTTTTCGCCGATGTTCTTGTGGTAGCCGTCAGGCTCGGTGTTGAAGAATTTCAGTTTCCAGCCGCCGAGTGTGAACTGATCTTCGGGAATTGCACCTATAACGGGTATGTTGCGGCTCTGTGCCTTTTGGCATATGCTGTTGTAAGTCTGTTCGCCGTCCTTGCGGCACTTGTCCCATTCGGCGATGCTCGATGAAATGAACGGTTTGAGATAAATCTTGCCGATTTTAACATCTTTGTCGTCAAACAGAGCGTCAAGAGCACCGATATGTCCCGGATGGAGATGGGTCAGTGCGACAAACTCGAGGTTTATCCTGCCGCCGGCGACAGATTTAATGTATTCAACGGTCTTTTCGGAATAGTCGGCACTGCCGCAGTCGAGCATGGCGAATCTGCCGCCGCTCTCAATGAGAATGCAGTCTGCCCTTGAACAGGCGAGAAAATGCACCTTTTCTGCGCCGGAGAGTGTTGAGATATTCGGACTTTCGATAGTCGGCCTGACCGCCGTGCGTATGACCTGGACGGTGTTCGGCTTGAAATTGTCTTTTGGAGTCAGCTTTTTGATAAGCTCTAAAAGTTCTTTTACAGCCATGTTCTCAACCCTTTCGGGATTATTTTGTCTTTCTCAGTTTTTTGAAAAAGTCGGTGAGCAGTGCGGCACATTCGTCTTTCATAAATCCGCCGACAAGCTCGGGGGAATGGTTATAGGGAAATGAAAAAAGGTTGTTTACGGAACCGCATGAGCCTGCCTTCGGATCATATGCACCGAAAACAACTCTGCGAAGGCGTGAGTTTATGATAGCACCCGTACACATCGGGCACGGTTCGAGCGTCACGAACAGCTCGCACTCCCACAGCCGCCAGCCGCCGAGAGCTTTGCATGCCTTGTCTATCGCCTCTATCTCTGCGTGGGCGAGGGCGTTCTTGTCTTTTTCACGGCGGTTGCGTCCCGTTGCGACTATCTCGCCGTTTTTTGCCACTACTGCACCGACGGGTACTTCGCCCTGTGCCGCAGCTTCCCGTGCCAGCTCTATGGCTGTCTGCATAAGCTCGCTGTCAGTCATATGTTCTCCCTGCCGTTACCACGGCCATGTGATATATTGAGAAGTTGTGTAAAGAAGATAAATGAGTGCAAGTATCATCGGAATATTTACGAAATATGCCACTGTACGCTGACCCTTAGTGAGCAGAGTCTGCGGTTTCTTGAACTTAACGGGTACTCTCTTGCATTTTGCTCTGCGCAGGAAAAGTAACGAGCAGACAATGCCCGCAACAACGAATATGATAACGCAACTGTAGAAGATGATGTTTATAGCCGATTCGGGCAAAAATTCATAAGAGATTGAGATGAGTGCGGAGAAGAGGTTATTGCAAAAATGAATCATAACGCCCGTCCACATCGAGCCTGTGACAATGACGAGATATCCGATGCCGATGCCGACTATAAACGCAAAGGGAGCCTGAACGAGGTTGCCGTGCATTATGCCGAAAATCGCTGCGGATGAGAGTATGGCAAACCACTCGCCGTACTTTCTCGCAGGCATCATTACAACGCCTCTTATTGCATATTCCTCAACCAGTGCCGGCACGACCGCAATTTGAAGAATATAGCAGAAAATGCCCAGCGGTGAAGTCGGCGTGGGGGAGTCGGGGGATTCAAATGTTATGCCCGTTGATATTTCCACCAAATTGGAGATGAACGAAGTCGCATAGTTGCCGACCATGCATATCATCAAGCCTATCGGCACAGCGAGGAGCATGAGACGGGTGTCATAGGGTTTGCCGAAGTTGAGACACTTCTGCCGTTCACCCTTCAAGAGGAAGCTCGAAATGAAAAAGGGCAGGAAGATGCAGAATATCGACATAAGCGTGCCTATGGCGTAACCTCTGTCAGTGCTTTGTACATAGTCGTCATAGAGGTTGAGTGCGATGAGAAGAAATGCACCGAGAAACTGGAACGCCACAAACAGCACCAGTGCGATTCCGCTGATGTTGCCGAGTTTACGCAGGCGTCTTTTCTCTTTTTGCTCGGCGTTATATCTTTCCGCCTGACCGAGAGGGTCAAAGCCATTGTAAACACCGCCGTTGAAGTTACTGTTGTAAGTCATATTTTCACCGTTTCATAGATTTTCTGTTGTATCCACTAAATTATACCCCACCTGCGGAAATTTAACAATAGTCAAAACGGCAAGTTTATATAAAAGGGGAAGTAAGTTTAAATTCGGTTAATATTTGTGTATCGCTGCGGACGAAAAACAGCTCCCCGAAAAGGGGAGCTGTGATGAAGATTTAGCTGAACACTGCCGTTGTTACGCTGTAGTTCGGAACTGTGATTGTTTGACCTGTGTATTCGCCGTCATAGGTAAGCTCAAGGTTTTGAGAGCTGCTTGTGGTGTAGACCGAGAGAGACTTTCTTTCGATACCCTCAAAGGAGATTGTACGCTCGCTATCCTTGTGGTTAACGATGACAACGGCAATATTGCCTTCGGGAGTGAGATACGCCGAGCAATAACTCTTGTATCCCATATAGTTTTTCAGCTCAGAACGGTCACGCAGGGCGTAGCGGTCATTGATGTCCTTTGTGCAGGAAATGACCTGACTGCCGACGGGTATAAACTTTGTGAAGTGTGCAAAGGCGTAATAGCGTTTGGCAACCTGATATTCGCTGCAATCGTGGTTTGCGACAATCAGTCCGTCGCCGTAATCGTCACCCTCACTGACTGCGACCCATGAAGTCCACGCCGAGGCGTGAGAGAGGGTGAGGTCTTGAGTTATGACACGGCCCATGAGAAGTGCGCCCGAAATCGACTGATTTTTGTACCTGTTGGGCAGCTCGCACCACTCGGACATTTCGTAAGTAACACCGGGGTGATTTTTGATGGATTTTCCCCACCACTGTTTGACAAAATAGTTTGTGTCATACCAGTATGAGTGATAAGCATAAGTGCCGAGAGCCTCGCTGAGCTCGGGATCATTGTAGATGTAGTCGAGGTAATCAAAGGTTTTGCTCGTAAGCGTGGAGACCTCGCACATGGACAATTTGACATTAAGGCC
The DNA here is from genome assembly GCA_964523465.1 of uncultured Clostridium sp. Lineage (GTDB taxonomy): Bacteria > Bacillota > Clostridia > Oscillospirales > Acutalibacteraceae > CAG-177. The sequence goes on from CAZFZW010000015.1 coordinate 14,980, forward strand.
TCTTGCTTTTATCGACTTTGCGAAAAGTCTGTAAACTTGCCACATCTCGTCTGTGTCATAGTGGCAACCCTCCTGCGAAACATAGTCGCCACCCCAGGAGACCTGCGGTTCATTTATGGGACTTATGTATTTGACGGGATAGCCTAAGTCGATGAAATGCTCGGTAATGTCAAGGAAATAGTCAACATATTCCTGATAACATTCGGTTTTGAGGTTGTTTTTGTGCTTTTCAAAGCCGCCGCTTGCCTGTCCGGTGACGGTCATGGAGAAGTGCGGCGAGTTCGAGAAGAGGACGACCGAATCAATACAACCGTAGCTCATGGCAATGTCGAGCATCTTGACGGATGCTGCATCCTGCGACCAGTCATATTCATATTCGCCCGTATCTTCGTTGTAGACGAGGAAGCTGACAGTGCTTTTCCATGAATCGGGGTCAAGGCGTGAATTGGGATTCTGCTTTTCGCCCGAGCCGACATTGTAGCGGTAAATATTGAGACCTAATCCCTCTTTGCTAAAGAGGAGTTTTGCAAAATCATCTGCATTTTCGCTGTTGCCGGCGACCTGCGGCCACCATGCACCTGCTGCGCCCCAGCCGGTTATGGTGTTGTCATATTCGGTCTCGTCAATGGTCAGAGTTATGTCGCTGACATCCTTTTTCTCGATATTTGACACTGAGACAGAGCCGACTATACACAGTGAAATGAGAAAAACAAGAACATCATACAGGGTCTTTCTGAGTTTTTCCATAGGTATCCCTCCTGTAGACAAGTTTATCAGAGAAAAGAAAAAAGGTCAATATATAAATGAAAAAGGACGAACCGTGAAATTCGTCCTTTCTTCTTTAAAGTATTATAAGCTCTTTCGGTGCATGGGTGAGATTTTCTCTGCCGTCCTCGGTGATGAGCACCATATCCTCTATTCTCACGCCGAAAAGTCCGGGTAGATATATGCCCGGTTCGGAGGTGACAAGATTGCCGGGGGCAAGGGTTTGTTTGGATGTTGGGGAAACTCTCGGCTGTTCGTGAATCTCCACGCCCACGCCGTGGCCTGTGCCGTGGCCGAAGAACTCGCCGTAACCGGCAGCGGCTATAATATCACGGGCGGCCTTGTCTGCATCGGCACACGAAACGCCGGGTGCCATACGCTCAACTGCCGCCTTTTGTGCCTCAAGGACGGTGTTGTATATCTTTTTCTGCTCGTCGCTCACCGAGCCGACGGCAACGGTTCTTGTCATATCGCTGTGGTAGCCGCCGCAGACTGCGCCGTAGTCCATGGTGATGAAGTCGCCGTTTTCGATTTTTTTGTCGGACGGAACGCCGTGAGGCATTGAAGAGTTGACGCCACTGACGGCTATAGTCTCAAATGAAAGAGCTTCAGCACCGTTTCGGAGCATGAAATAGTCAAGCTCAAGCTGAATTTCACGCTCGGTGACACCGGGCTTAATGAAAGTGAGGATGTGGTCAAAGGCACGCTCGGCTATTGTCTGTGCCTGCTTGACGAGAGTAATCTCGCCCTCGCTTTTCACCATTCTTATTTCGTCTATCGCCTTGTCCGCAACATCCTCGGTGCAGATGTTGACATCGGGCATAATGCGTGTGAACTCCGAGAACTGTGCAACAGTCAGTCTTGTTGTCTCCACTGCAAGAGTTTTTACATTAAATTCACCCATAAGCTCGGGCAGCTCTTTGGCGAGGGTTTTGGAAAGTCTGACGGGGCAGGCTTTAACTGCTTTCTGTGCCGCCTCGATGTAGCGTGAATCAGTCAGAAAAACGCTGCCCTGTCTCGAAATGAGCAGTGCGCCGTCCGATGACGGGAAAGCGGTGAAATAGCGGCGGTTTTCCTCGGACATTATAAGCACGCCGTCAATCTCCGACGGCAAGAGTGAAAGAAATCTGTCAAAAGACATAATGAACCTCCTATAAAAGAAAAAGCGGCGGAAAATCCCTTTCCCACCGCCTTTGAATGTACAGTTGTACTTTGCAAGT
>CAZFZW010000016.1:0-16150 GCA_964523465.1 uncultured Clostridium sp.
GTACAAAAAAATAACCCTCTCACAGAGGTATAACAAGTTTATCACAGTCATACCCATTCGTCAAGTTTTTTCTCGATAAAATCTGAAAAAATTTATTTTTCAATCGCGTTGAGGGCGTTTTCAATGTCTCCCGTGAGTATTGCACGCATACTTGCGGGATACTTTGCGGTATTTATCTCTTTAAGAGCGGCACAAATCTGCTCTGAAAGATTCGGTTTTGACTTTGCTATAAGCGGCAAAGACTGGATGCACTGGCGAGCGGTAACGGCAGGCTCAGACAGCACAACAGACAAAAGCTTGTCGATATTCTTGTCTATCTTCTTTCTTGAATCCCATGAAGCGTTCTTTGCTATGAGCACGAATGCACGGGTGCGTGCGTAGGGGTTTTTGTCACCGAGAAGCTTTATAAGCTTGTCGAGATTTGCGTACACATCTTTTCCGCTTGCCGATGCGGACTCGAGCTGACGCATTGCAACACAGCCTACAGAAGTGTTCATTGAGCCTAATTGCGAAATGTTCAGCAAAACGGTATCCTTATCCATAATTTTGTTCTCCCTCTTTTTGCCCTCTAAGGGTCTTTTTTGTATATCAGCTAATGCCCGTTCCCTCTAAACGGGCGTTACTGTACCGTTGGTTGTTCCGGCTGCTCCGGGGCTATGAGTCCTGCTTCTATCTGATTTGCCTTGTGTTCCTCCGCCGTGCTCGCATAGCGATAAACTCCGTCCTCGCCTACGCAGAAGTAAAGATAATCGCAGTTGAGCGGATTTATCGCCGCCTTGACAGCCTCCGAACCGGGCGAGCATATCGGCCCCGCAGGAAGTGCGGCACATCTGAAAGTGTTATAACAATCGCTGTATTTCGTATAAACCTCGGGGTCATCCGAGTGTACATAACTTCTTATCACCGAGTCAACATACCGTGCGGTCGAGCTTAATTCAAGCTGCATACCTGCCTTGAGTCTGTTTTGAATAACTGCGGAAATTTTAGCCATCTGAGCAACATCGCCGTTGCTCTCGGTCTCTATAAGCGAGGCTATTATCAGAACATCATCAATAGTCATATTCTTCGAGGATATTTGCCTGCGCATTGCGGTACTCACGAAGCTTTCCATGCTGCGAAGCAGTCGGCTTATGACATTTGCAGGCTCTGTGTTCTGAGAAAAAGTATAAACTCCCGAGCGAAGATAGCCCTCAAGCACGAACGCCCTGCCCGTCTTTGCCTGGGCACCTATGAGCGGAAACTGCGTGAAGTCCATATTAAGTGCCGTGTTCATCAGCGAGCTGAAAGACGCAACGCCGTTTGCATCGAGAATCGCAAACATATCCGCCATTGTCGCACCGTCAGGCAGTACCACACTGACCGACTTATTATTATTGTATGTCAGAGAGTCGTAATTCTTTGTCTGCGGCTGAGTGGTATTTTCGTTCTTTGCCGTGTCACGCTCTGTATTTGCCGGAATTAAGTCTACCACGGTCTCCCCGTCCGGAATACCGTCTGTTTCCGTCAGCGGCTCATCCTGCACCAGTTCACTCTCCCCTGTTGTGGAGAAATTGAATGTACCGCTGTAGATATAATTGTAAGTTGTACTCTCCGGTTCTGTTGTCTCGTTCGGGTCGTTCTTTGCACATGACCACATACCCGACACAACGCAGAGTATCAGGACAAGACAGAATACCGCCTTTAATTCAGCTTTCATTTTTTCTTTCCTCTCGTTGGGCACTGTGCCCGTTCTCCTATATGCAAAGGCTCACGCCTTCATCCCGAAAATTATCCGCCGAACGGCATCTGCACAAGCCGTTCACGCACCACGAAGCGCACATAATTTATCGCCTTATTGTCACTGAATGTCCATCGTGTCATTTGAACCACACGCTCGTCAGATGACAGTCTGAGCTGTTTTTTCTCCCTGGCAGTCGCAGGGCGCAGAACCATTTTCATATCAAGCCTGTCAACATCGACACCCTCGCTCTCAAGTATTGCATGAGCGACAGACTCCCTGCTGTCAAGCCCGGCCACAGTCTTATACAGCTCCTCTGTGAAAAAGCTGTCCTCAAGAGCTACCGGCTCTCCACCCGCAAGACGCAGGCGGCTGAGTCTGCCGATTTTCACATCCTCGTCAAAATGCTCGAGCAGTGCACCCTCGGGTTTTTCAAGTCCCGATGCGACAATGACATTTCTTATCTCAAGACCCATTTTTTCAAGCGAATATGTCAGCGAGATTATCGGTTCAAATGCCATTCGCCATTTTCTGCTGCTGACAAATGTACCCACTCCGTGCCGCTTGTATATCCGTCCCTCATGTTCAAGCTCAGACAGTGCCGAACGCACTGTGGCACGCCCCACTCCGAGAACTGTCATAAGCTCCTTTTCAGTCGGGAGCTGCGAATCAGCCGGATACTCGCCCGAGTCTATCATTGCGGTTATATAATTTTTTACCTGTAGATAGAGCGGCAACCTGCTCAGAGTGTCCATAAAAAATCTCCGATTACTGTCGTTAATCCTTACAAAAGGACAGGATTAGATGATTGTATCATCTATACTTGACTTTATTGTAATATACTGATATAATTTTGTCAAGATGTTCGGACAACCGAACAAGTTTTGTGTATTTTTCGAGTCGGCGCTGTTTGTATTTTACGCCGATACGGTCATGTATATATAATGTAATAGCGTCGTACTCTATCGAACAAAGGGGAGATGAATATGGCTGACAAGGTACAGAAGCTCCGCAAAAAGCTGCAAAAGAACGGCTTTGACGGCATTGAATGTACCGAAAAAGGCAGATGCATCCGTCTCGAGGGCGAAATGGATGAATGGACCGACATCGTCAAAGTCGGCAAGGCCGCAGCAAAGCTCGGATACAGGGGTGTCTTGAACGACATCACCCTCAAAGGTTTCGCCGAGCCCGCCGTGCGTGCGCCGAAGTTTCGGGACGCTTCACTCGAGGGTGCTTCACCGGATGTTCTCATCATCGGCGGCGGCGTTATCGGCTGCTCTATTGCAAGAGAGCTGAGCCGATATAAGCTCGACATCCTGCTCGTTGACAAAGAAAGTGATGTTGCAATGCAGGCATCATCACGAAACGACGGAATGATACACCCGGGCATTGCATCCCATGTGGGAACAAAAAGAGGCGAAATGAATGTGCGTGGCAACGCTATGTATACTCAGCTTTGCAAAGAACTGGGTGTACCGTTTGAGCGTTGGAGTAACCTCATTCTCTACAGCGACAAAATATTCGGTCTGCTTTCAACGCCCGTCTTTGCCTACAGAGAAAAGCATCTCGGCATTGAGGGCAGAAAGATAGGCCTCGAGGAACTGCACAGGATAGAGCCGAACATCACCGACAAAGCAATCGGTGCGTTTGAATATCCCTCATCGGGTGTGCTCTCGCCGTATAAACTGACAGTGGCTCTGGCGGAAAACGCAGTTGAGAACGGCGCAAGGGTTTCGCTCAACACCATTGTCACCGCAATCGACACAAACGGAGACAGGATAGAGGCGGTTCACACCAACAGGGGCACACTTCATCCCAAGGCCGTCATAAACGCCGCAGGCACATTCTCCGATAAAATCGCCGAAATGGCTGGCGACCGTTTCTTCACTATTCACCCGAGAAAAGGGCATCTCGCCATTCTCGATAAAAAGCAGGGTATGCTCGTTCAACGTTCCATGGGACTCATCGGGCTCTCGCAGGCCACTTCGGACACCAAGGGCGGCGGCGTTATGCGAACTATCGACGGCAATGTTCTCGTCGGCCCGGACGCTTTTGAACAGCCTTACAGAGAGGATTTCTCGACCAGGCGTGAAAATGTCGAAGTTATGCTCAACAAGCATCTGCCGCTGATAAAAGGATTTTCAAAGGCAGATGTCATAACATATTTTTCGGGCATTCGTGCCGCTACATATGAAGAAGAGTTTATAGTCGAAGGCTCAGAAAAGATTCAAAATCTCATCCACGCCGCAGGCATACAGTCACCCGGTCTTGCAAGTGCTCCGGCAATAGCCGAGGATATAAGCAAAATAACCGTCGAACGCCTGAGCAGGGTTATGAAAATAGTGCCCAACGAAAAATTCTCACCTTACCGCAGAGTAACACCTGTTATGGCAAAACTCTCGCTCGAGGAGAGGCAGGCGGCAATAGAAAAAAATCCCGACTACGGTATAGTCGTCTGCCGCTGTGAGGGCATAAGCAGAGGCGAGATAATCGATGCTATCAAATCCCCCGTCCCGGCAACAAGCGTTGATGCGATAAAACGCCGTGTACGCCCGGGAATGGGCAGATGTCAGGGCGGCTTCTGTATGCCGCTTGTGACCGGTATAATCTGCGAGCAGACAGGCATGAAGCCCTCCGAAGTCACCAAGAGCGGTGAAGGTTCGGAGCTGCTGTTTGAAAGTGAGGTGAGCCGAGTTGACTGAGCTTAAATATGACATTATCGTGCTCGGCGGAGGCCCCGCAGGTCTCGCCGCCGCAATATCGGCACACAAAAACGGTGCCCGTGTTTTACTCATCGAGCGTGAAAAGAAGCTCGGCGGCATACTCAAGCAGTGTGTCCATGACGGATTCGGTTTGATTCGCTTTGGCGAAAGGCTGACAGGTCCCGAGTATTCGGGCAGATTCATAAAGGAATTTTTATCCCTCGGCATAGATTACAAAACAAACGCTTTCGTCACCGATGCAAAGAAAACGGCAGACGGATTCAAGCTGACGGTACAGAGTGCTCAAGGAATACTCATTTGTCACTCGACCTCGGTGATAATCGCCTGCGGATGCCGTGAGCGCACCTCAAGACAGGTATTTATTCACGGCGACCGTCCTGCCGGCATTTATACTGCCGGTACGGCACAGTATTTCGTAAATATACTCGGCCAAATGCCCACCCGTCGTTGCGTTATTCTCGGCAGCGGTGACATTGGAATGATAATGGCTCGCCGCCTTACCCTCGAGGGGGCAAGCGTCGAGGGCGTATACGAGATAAAAGACACACCTGCCGGACTTGCGAGAAATGTCCATCAGTGCCTGAACGATTTCAGCATTCCTCTCCATCTGTCAACAACAGTAACAAAGGTTTTCGGCACAAAGCGTGTCGAGGCAGTCGAGGTGTGCAAAGTTGACGAAAATATGCAGCCGATAGAATATACCGCACGCATCATCCCCTGCGATGCACTGATACTCTCCGTGGGTCTTTTGCCGGAGAACGAGATTTCTCAGCTGCTCGGCGTTGAGCTTGACCCTGCAACAAAGGGTGCGATTGTAGACCAGACACTTATGACGAATGTCCCCGGAGTTTTCTCCTGCGGCAACGCACTGCATGTAAACGACCTTGTCGATTATGTTTCCCTCTCGGGCGATGAGGCAGGTACTGCCGCCGCAGAATACTGCAAGAAAAGAAGAGAGTCCTCCCACCGCATCCCCGTCAAATATGACAAGTCGAAGTTTCTCTATGTCGTTCCGCAATATATCGACCCCTGTGCAGAGGACAGCATGACGATATACTTCAGACCCCGTAGCGAATTTAAAAAGCAGACAGTCAATGTAATGAGCGAAAACGGCACAATACTGTCAAAGAAATTCGCAAATCTCGCTTCATCCGAGATGGAGGTATTGAAATTAGACGGAATATCGGATAAAATCAAAGGCGAAGTAAATCTCACCATGGAGGAATCAAAATGAAAATCAAGTATTTAGGTACAGCCGCAGCAGAGGGAACACCCGCATTGTTCTGCCGCTGTGAAGTATGCAAAAAGGCAAGAGCCGTTGGCGGAAGAAATATCCGCACAAGGTCACAGTCGATAATAGACGATCATCTGCTTATCGACTTCTCTGCCGACACATATATGCACTGCCTGCGTGACAACATCGATCTTATGGATATAAAATCCTGCCTGATAACTCACGCACACGAGGATCATCTCTATCCTCGTGACATTCCCATGCGTATTCCCGACAATTTCGCAAACTTCTGCGGCGAAGAGGTCACTCCCCTGCACTTCTACGGTTCGGACACCTCGCTGAATGTAATCAGAGAGCTTTACACCTATGACACTATGATAGAAAAGAATGTCATTGAGCTTCATCCCGTAACTCCTTATGAGCCTTTCACAGTTGAAGAATACACTGTAACCCCTCTCAAGGCAGACCATGACCAAAAGACCGATCCGCTCATCTACATAATCTCGGACGGCAAAAAGACCATGCTCTACGGCCACGACACGGGATATTTCCTCGAAGAGACATGGGAATATCTCGAGCGTGAAAAGCCGATGTTCGACTATGTTTCGCTCGACTGCACAGGTATGTTCGAGAATTACCGCAAGGGTCATCTCGGCTTAAACTCCGGCATTGAGGTCAAAGAGCGGATGATAGAAACAGGCGTTGCAGACAGCCACACGATCTTCTGCTTCAACCACTTCTCGCACAACGGCGGCGCAACATATGATGAGTTTGCTCCTGCCGCCGCAGAAAAGGGATTCCTCGTCTCCTATGATTCAATGGAGTACGAAATTTAACCGAAGGGAGAAATTCCTATGAACACCGTCGAAATGGTATGTATCGTCTGCCCCAACGGCTGTCACCTGAGCGTAAGCCGTGATGCGGATGCAATAGATGTCAGGGGTGCAAAATGCAAAAGAGGCGTTGAGTTCGCTACTGCGGAGCTTACCTGCCCCACCCGTTCGCTGACTACCACAGTAGACACAGTTTTCCCCGATATGCCCCGTCTGCCCGTCAAGACGAGCTGCGAGATTCCCAAAGAGCATTTGCTCGATGCCATGAAAGCCATTCGCAGTTTCAAATTAAGCGAACGTGTCAACACGGGCGATGTTATAATCAAAAATATTTACGGCGCAGATATAATAGCAACTGCCGATATGAACTGACAAAGGAGGATTTTCCGTGAGCAAAAGCAAAAAATTCGTGCCCGACTGGTATCATGAGAAAGCTCCCGAAGGCTCTTACCGCTCCATTCTCAAATGGGGCGATCCCGAGGCTTTCAAGGCTCCCAACTCAAAGCTATATGCACTGATGAAAGAGACCTTTCACATGACCGATGACGATTTCAAAGAGAAGCAGGAAATGGGGCTTGAAAAGGTCGAATATGATATTCCCTGCAAGCTCAGTGCGGAGCAGCTCGCCGCACTCGAGGACATTGTTGGCAAGGCAAATGTCAGCACCGACGATTACGACCGTTTGAGCGTTGCCTACGGTAAGACAATGGTTGACCTGATGCGACTTCGCAAGCACATTGTCGAAAATGTTCCCGATGTCGTTGTTTATCCCAAGAACCGTGAGGATATAATAAAGCTCGTCGCATACTGCTGCGAGCAGAAGATACCGATGTATGTCTACGGCGGCGGCTCGTCCGTCACCCGTGGTGTTGAGGCCGTCAAGGGCGGCGTAACGCTCGACATGAGAAAGAACTTTAACAAGGTCATCTCATTCAGCGAACACAACCAGACCATCACCGTTGAGGCAGGTATGAGTGGCCCGAAGCTTGAAGAGACACTCAACAACGCCGTCTCCACGCTCGGTGCAAAGCGCGCATACACCTGTGGACACTTTCCGCAGAGTTTCGAATATTCCTCTGTCGGCGGTTGGACAGTAACAAGAGGCGCAGGCCAGAATTCAAGCTACTACGGCAAGATCGAGGACATAGTCATCAGCCAGGAATATGTAACCCCCGTCGGCATAATCAAGAGCGATGAGTTCCCGGCGAACGCCACAGGCCCGTCTATCGACCAGATAATGATGGGCAGTGAGGGTACATTCGGCATACTCACCCATGTAACTCTCAGGGTTTTCAAATATATGCCCGAGAACCGCAAGAAGTTCTCCTATGTTTTCAAGGATTGGGAAAACGGCGTTAATGCCGCCCGTGAGATCATGCAGGGCGAATTTGGATTCCCGTCGGTTTTCCGTCTCTCCGACCCGGAGGAGACATCAATAGCCTTCCGCCTTTACGGCGTTGCGGACACTGTCATTGACAAGATGCTCACCGCCAAGGGCTACAAGGACGGCAAACGTGTGCTTATGCTCGGCTGGAGTGAGGGCGAAAAGCACTTTAGCAAAAATGTTGCAAAGCAGATAGACAAAATATGCAAAAAGCACGGTGCAATGTACACCACCAGCATCGTCACAAAGGGCTGGGAGCACGGCCGATTCACCGACCCCTATCTGCGTGAAGATATGGGCGACTACGGCCTTATGCTCGACACTCTCGAGTGCTCCGTCAACTGGGATAACTTTATGAGCGTTTACGAAAATGTTCGCCGTTTCTGCAAGAGCAGGCCCGACACCATCTGTATGACCCATATGTCCCACTTCTATCCGCAAGGCGCAAACCTCTACTTTATATTCGAGGCAAAGATGAGCGAGCTTGACGAGTACATAGAATATCAGCAGGGCATCATGGACAATATCCAGAAGTACGGTGCGGCAATGAGCCATCACCACGGAATCGGCAAGATGACCGCCCCGTGGCTCGAGGCACAGATCGGACACAATCAGATGGAGATATACCGTACCCTCAAGCGTCATTTCGACCCCGACAACCTGATGAACCCGGGCGGAACGCTCGGTCTCGACCTGCCCGAGGAAGAGAAGCGTGACTTCATCAACAAATAAAATATTTCGAGATATGAAAACAGACCGCACCGTGTTGCCCAATGCAATGCGGTGCGGCTTTTTGCAAAAGAATCCCACAGGCACAAGGTCTATGGGATTCTTTTGAATATAGGAGATTTGTGGTTGTCGAATTAAGAGGGCGGCCGTCGAGCCGAAATGCTGTCCGTCTTCCCGCCCCGTTTTATACAAGCAGTATAATACACCAAAAATCCGCAAATGTAAATACAGCTTGTAGAATTAGCAGGTTTTTGCAACGAAATGCAGGTCTATTTTCTGCTAACGATTTATAAGGAAAAGACGAGCTTCGTCTTAGTTCTTTCGTGTCAAAAACAAATCGTTTTATGTTCTGAAATTCATATATAAATTTGAAGTTATCACACACTTTTGAAAGTTAATCACAACACTGCAAAACCGCAGACAAACAAGTGAGGGACCGCACCCGGCAGTCCCTCTTTTTATCGGCACAAGTTATTTCATGCCCTTTTCGTAAGCCTCGATCATCTTCTTGACCATCTGACCGCCGACGGAGCCGGCTTCGCGAGAGGTAAGATCACCGTTATAGCCCTGCTTGAGGTTTACACCGACCTCGGAAGCAGCCTCCATCTTAAAGCGATCAAGTGCATCACGAGCCTCGGGGACAGCACCCTTTGAGGAACTCTTAGCCATTTACTTTACACCCCTAACTTTTTAAATCTCGTTTGCGTTTGCATCATTATTATTTGACCGTATTCCGTTTTTATAGGTGACAAATTTTATCAAAAAACAAAACAAAAAATCCCGTGCGAGCAAAACTCACACGGGAAAGCGTATCGGTTATTTTCTTCTGCACTCGAAGCAGCGCCAGCCGCCCTCTGCGTGACGGGCAACTATTTCAAAGCCGTTTTCGGCAAAGGCGTCAACGACCTCCTGCTCACGCATATCAATTATTCCGGAGGTTATAAACACCGCCGAGTCGTTCATAAACTGCGGCACGCTCTTGCAGAACATAATTATTACATCGGCAACAATGTTCGCAACCACAATGTCAAACTTGCCGCTGACCTTGTCTGTCAGGTCGCCGTGCAGGAAAGTTAGCCTGTCGGAATCAAAGCCGTTCATCTTGCCGTTTTCCTCGGCAGTTTTAACTGCAAGAGGGTCGATGTCAACGCCCGTTGCACTCTCCGCACCGAGCAAAAGCGAAGCTATTGCAAGAATTCCGCTGCCACAGCCGACATCAAGCACCTTTTCACCGCCCTTGATATTCTTTTCAAGCGCCTCAAGACAGAGACGGGTGGTCTCATGACTGCCCGTACCGAACGCAAGACCCGGTTCAAGATGCAGTACCGCTCTGCCCTTTGCGTCATATTCATCCTCCCATGTGGGACGGATGAGCAGGCGTTCACCTATTTCTATCGGGTGGAAATACTGTCTCCAGTTGTTCTCCCAATCTGCATTTTTGCAGGTGCTCAGGTCAATTTCATTCTCTATCCCCGCAGCTGCAAGCCGTTCCGTCAAAAATGCCGACGCCTCCTGCGGATGATCCTGCGGGTCGATGTAAATATGAACTATGCCCTTTGTCCTGTCCTTTTTAAGCAAATCCTCGTCGATAAGGTCAATGTGAGCTATCTCCATTGCCTCACGCTCGAGGTCGCTGTAGTCCTCAATATAGATTCCGTATGGCACGACCATATTCGCAATGTCACCTGCCGTGTCAATATCCTTTGTGTCAACGGTTATTTTTATTTCCGTCCAGTCCATATTTTACTCCTCGATTTAAATAATATCAGCCTTAAAGTCAGCTTTTTTTCTGTCGTGATTATAGAGCTTTCGGTTGTCGAGTGCCCACTGTCTGGGGGTGAATTCGCCGGGTTCAACCCCCCTGCAAGCCTGCTCTATCTCATATATCTTCGCATCGAGCGTATCGAGAGACGAGAGTATCTCCGCCTCGAGGAACATCGGTCGTACCGCCGCTCCGAACTCGGGTTCACCGTGATGAGAGATTATCATATGCTCGACGAGCATCAGCGTATTTTCGCTTATACCAAGCTCCCTGCCACACTTCTCAACCGCCATTGCACCTCTGACGAGATGTCCGATGAGGTTGCCGTCCACGGTATATCCCGAGGCTATGCCGGTTGAAGCGACATCAAACTCCTGCGTCTTTGCTATATCGTGAAGTATCACGCCCGAAAAGAGCAGGTCGCTGTCAATAAACGGATAGATTTTGGCGACATTCTGTGCCATGCGGAGAATAGAGAGCGTGTGATACAGCAGTCCACCTCTGACCGCATGGTGAAGTCTGAATGCCGCAGGCCAGTAGAGCAGCTTTTCTCTATACTGGCCGACAAGCGTTGAAACAAGCAGTTTAAGCTCCTCGTCCTTAAACTCAGCGACAACCGCATTTATCTCTGCGAGCATTGCCTCACCCGAGAATCCGGCCGACGGGACGAAGTCCTCGATTTTCACTCCATCAGCCTCCGTGACCTTGCGTATACGCTCGATTCTAAGCTGCTGTGAATCGTTAAAAGGCTGAACCGTGCCCCTTATTTTGATAAGGTCGTTTGCCGCAAATTCGCCGTGCAGCTCCTCTTTGTAATCCCAGAGCTTTGCATTTATCTCCCCGTCCGGGTCGGCAAGAGTCATATCGAGATAAGGCACGCCTTTCGCCGTCATCTTGCGATCGACTGTCTTTATCAGGCAGAACCCCTCAACTCCGCCGTTTTTATTAAACTGAGTAAAATTCATAATTTTTGCCTCCGTACATTTGTATACTAAGTATATCATAACAAAGGGCAAAATACAACGAAATAAGCGTCACCACTGTCCCATATTTTACTAAGTGTTCATATATTGGGTATTGACAAATGCAGTGTATAGTGCGAAAATATATTTACAGCAATCTCAGGGGCGGGGTGAAATTCCCCACCGGCGGTGAAGGTCGTTGACCTCAAGCCCGCGAGCCGTGAAAGCGGTTGATCCGGTGTGATTCCGGAGCCGACGGTACAGTCCGGATGGAAGAGGATGCGAAAAACGCACTTGCGCCCCGTTGAACAACATCAACGGGGCTTTTGCTTTTTCATCTTCCCGATTGCCGAAAATCAGAGAGGAAGAAAAAATATGAAAGAAAACTCCAGGCAGAGCCTGCACAGGCTCACGGTAATGGCGATGCTCGCCGCAATAGCGGTAGTGTCAGTGTACTTCATCAAGTTTCCGCTGCTGCCCTCCGCACCGTTTCTCGAGTACGACATTGCAGATGTTCCTGTGCTTATAGGTACCATGCTGTTCGGCCCGTCAGCAGGATTTGCAATACTCGTTGTTGTCTCTGCCGTTCAGGCAATAACCGTCAGTTCGTCAAGTCATATAATCGGCTTTATTATGCACGTGGTCGCTTCCGGCGTACTCGTCTTCGCCTCGGGACTTATATACAAAAAAGTCGGCAAAACCCGTGGCATGGCTGCAGGTCTTGCGATAGGCTCACTGCTCATGGTCATAGTGATGATACCGCTCAACCTCGTCTTTACCGGCATATTCATGGGCACGGGTGTTCAGGCAGTCGTCAGTATGCTCATTCCCGTCATAATCCCGTTCAATCTCATCAAGGCGTGCCTCAACTCCGTACTGACATTCGTACTGTTCATCCCGATAAACAAAATCTACAGAAAAATCGACAGGACATAAAAAAATCTCCCGTAAGTTTAAAAACGAACGGGAGATTTTTTATTACACTACACCCTGTGCCATCATTGCATCCGCAACTTTCTTGAAGCCTGCGATATTCGCACCGACAACGAAGTTGTCCTCAAAGCCGTACTCTTTTGCGGCAGACGCCATATTATGATAAATGTTGACCATAATGTTGTTGAGCTGTCTGTCAACCTTTTCAAACGACCAGCTGACCCTTGCGCTGTTCTGACTCATCTCAAGTGCCGAAGTCGCAACGCCGCCTGCGTTAGCTGCCTTGCCGGGAGCGAAGAGTATCTTGTTATTGAGGAACGCCTCTGTAGCTTCTGCAGTCGAGGGCATATTAGCACCCTCGCCGACTGCAATACATCCGTTTTTGATAAGTTCCATCGCGCTCTCCGCATCAAGCTCGTTCTGCGTAGCGCAGGGAAGAGCTATGTCGCAGGGGATTATCCACGGCTTCTTGCCGGCATAAAACTTTGCATTGGGACGCTCGTTTGCATATTCGCTGATTCTCGCACGCTTAACTTCCTTAACGAGCTTGAGCGTTGCAACATCGATTCCGTCCGGGTCATATACAAATCCGCTCGAGTCACTTGCGGTAACAACCTTTGCACCGAGGCTTATTGCCTTTTCGATTGCATAAGTTGCGACATTTCCCGAGCCGGAGACGGCCACAGTCTTGCCCTCAATGGAATTTGCGTGATTCTTGAGCATCTCCTCAACAAGATAAACAAGTCCGTATCCCGTAGCCTCGGTTCTCGCAAGTGAGCCGCCGAACGACAAACCCTTGCCCGTAAGCACGCCTTCGTACTGGCCTGTTATTCTCTTGTACTGGCCGAACATATAGCCTATCTCTCTGCCGCCGACACCTATATCACCTGCCGGGACATCGGTATTGGGGCCTATAACACGGTAGAGCTCTGTCATAAAGCTCTGGCAAAAACGCATTATTTCCATCTCGCTCTTGCCTTTGGGGTCGAAGTCCGAGCCACCCTTTCCGCCGCCTATCGGCAGACCGGTGAGCGAATTTTTGAATATCTGCTCAAAACCCAGAAACTTGATTATGCTCATATTCACAGAGGGGTGGAAACGCAGGCCGCCCTTATAGGGACCTATTGCACTGTTGAACTGAACACGGTATCCCCTGTTGGTGTGAACTTTTCCGTTATCATCGGCCCACGAAACACGGAAAACCGTAGCTCTTTCGGGTTCGATAAGTCTCTCGAGCAGTGCCCAGTCCTGATACCTACTGTTAGATTCGACTACGGGACGAATGGAGTCGAGCACCTCTGTTGCGGCCTGTACAAACTCAGGCTGCGTGTTATTCTTCTCCTGCACATGGAGAATTATATCATCTACATAACTCATCGAAAACACTCCCGAAAAACAGATTAAAAGCGTTGCCGCCAATGCTGACTATTTTAATATATGATGAATGAGAATGCAAGAAAAATATCGAAAGTTTCAAATTTTCGGAGAAATTTCCCTGTTTTAACCAAACCCAAGTGTAAAAATGCAGCCTCGTTTGTATTTAATTCAATTTGTTTATCAGTTTGAAGTGCTGAATTGATTGCCGATTCGCTTTTCGGACTCACTGTTAGTATATGTTGAATCAAAGAACGGTTCAAAAGATGAAAAATATATCAAAATCAGACAAACATTCTTTTTCCGTCTTTGATTT
Source organism: uncultured Clostridium sp. (assembly GCA_964523465.1). Classification (GTDB taxonomy): domain Bacteria; phylum Bacillota; class Clostridia; order Oscillospirales; family Acutalibacteraceae; genus CAG-177. The sequence continues at coordinate 13,968 of CAZFZW010000016.1, forward strand.
ACGCAAATTTTTTGCTGATGTCATTTTGCACAATCTCTTTCCTCACAGTAATTTTTAATTCTATTATGTCAATAACGCACCGAAAATCTTTTAAAATTTGCATTGCGGTACATTTTTGTGTCGCAGAGGTTTAAAAGAAAGCACCGCACGAACAGGCTTTGTCTCGTGCGGTGTAATAAGTATTATATCTTGCGGTTATTTTAGCAAAACGGCTTTAAGCCTCGTCAAACATTCCGAATCCTGCGACATTGTTGACAGGGAGCGAAAAAACCACCGTTCCCGCCTCGGACTCAACGCCTGCCCTGGTCATTATCGAGCGCATAATGTCCGCCTTGCGGTCACTCGGAGCGACAATAAGAATGACCTCTTTTTCCTTGGCAATTGATACGCCGAAGAATTTTTCGGCCTCGGGAGAAGTTGTTCCCTTACCGTGAAGCACAGTGCCGCCCATCGCTCCGCCGGCTCTTGCGGCGTTCATAACCGTGTCCGTGCGTCCTTCGTTGGCGATAGCAACTATCAGCTCATATGAAAAATTGAAATCGGGCGTATAGCGTGCATCCTGCTGCCCGTCATTGAGATATGCCAAAACCTTTCCTCCTCCCACGCTCTTTATCGGCACTGCCATGGATATTCCGTGACCGGGCACGCCGATATAAAGGGTGCGCTTGAGTTCTTTCATAAATTCCCTGGTCTTTTCTTCGCTTGCTATGGAAAAAATTATCCATTTTTCGGTTGATTCTATGCCGAGCAGTTCTCTCATACTCTCTACGGCAGTACCTCTGCCGTGAAGGGCAATGTTCATCGGCATATTGACACGGGTACAGACCTCGGATATTTTCTTGAGTGCATCGGGATTTATGACCGTTATTATATAGTTCAACCTGCCTGCACCTCCCAAAGCTCGATTATCTCATCGTCCGCATAAGTCTCGGCTTCGGCCTGCGGTTTCTTGCGGCGTTCATACACTACGCCGACTGCCTGTATGGATATGAGCGGCATCATGGCGACCATTGCAACCACTCCGAAAGCATCACTGAGCGGATCGCCGCCGAGGGTCTTTGATGCGCCTATCATAAACTGGAGCATAAATGTTGCCGTCATCGGGCCCGAGGCAACTCCGCCCGAGTCAAAGGCGATTGCGGTGTAAATATCGGGGACGAAGAACGAGAGAATCAGTGCTATCGCATAGCCCGGAATGAGGAACCACATAACCGATATGCCCGTGATAACTCTTATCATCGAAATACCCATTGCGAGTGCTATTGCCACGGAGAGGCTGTATTTGATAACCTTTCCGGGAATCGCACCTGCACTGACATCTTCTATCTGCTTTTCGAGCACCGCCACGGCAGGCTCTGCCGAAATTATGAACCAGCCCAAAAGCATAGCCAGCGGCACAAGCAGATATTTCATATTGCTGCCGGCAAGCTGAGCACCGAGCACTGCGCCGAGCGACGAGAAACCTACATTGACTCCTGTCAGGAACAGCACAAGGCCAACATAAGTATAGCCGACGCCGATTGTTATTCTCATCAGCTCTCGACGGGGGAGCTTGAGAGAGAATATCTGGAAGATATAGAAAATTGCGACTATCGGCAAAAGAGCTATTGCCATTTCTTTCATATACTCGGGCAGGGCGGTAAGATACGCATGGCCTATCTCGCCCGTTGACGAATATGCCGCAGAGCTTATGTCCACGATACCGTCACTGTTGGGATAGAAAAATCCGAGAATGAGCACGGCGAGTATCGGCCCGATAGAACAAAGGGCAACCAGTCCGAAGCTGTCGGACTCCGCCTTTTCGTCGCTTCGTATCTTTGAAATACCGACACCGAGCGCAAGAATGAACGGCACTGTCATCGGTCCTGTAGTAACTCCGCCCGAGTCAAAGGCAATGCCGAGATAATTCGGTGCGGCAAACGCTGCCAGAATAAACACTATGGCATAAAAGACGATAAGTAACCAACGCAGCTTTATTCCCGTGAGTATTCTTGCCATGCACACGCACAAAAAGAATCCGACACCCACGCCGACCGTAACGAGCAAAACCGTATTGTTAATATGCGGCACTGTTTGTGCGAGCACCTGAAGGTCTGGTTCTGCGATAGTCACGGCAAAACCGAGCAGGAAGCTGACTGCGAAAATTATCGGCAGTGAGCGTGATTTTGTCATAGCCGTTCCGA
>CAZFZW010000017.1:0-15845 GCA_964523465.1 uncultured Clostridium sp.
GACGATTGGATCGAGCCGGATATGTATTCGTCACTGCTCGAAGATGCACTTCACTTCAATGCGGATAAAGCAATATGCGGATTCTGCACCTCAAACAGCAGGCCTGCCGAGCAGAGCGAAGATGTAAAAGTTCTCGACCGTGTGCAGTCCCGTGCGCTGAGTGTACTCGGCGGTAACGATGAAGTGTGGCGTGCACTGTATTCGGCAAGCCTTATTTCGGATATGCATTTTGATGAGAGCTTCACCGTTGCCGAAGACACACTTTTCAATTACGAGATAAGCCGCAGGACAGACAGACAGACGGTCAGTTCTCGAAAGCTGTATCATTATAATCAGGACAGCGAGGGCGCACTGCATATTATGGATGCAAAAAAAGTGCTCGATCGAATAATCGTTACCGAATATATGTGGGAAAATGAGATGACCTCTCCGGAACTCCATGATACTATGCTCAAGGCGTACGTCAAAAAGATACTGTCGATAATCGAGGACTGTGTTCGCACTGATGCGTGCGATTGCGACTGGTACAGGCAGGATGTGCGTAAAAATGTGAGAGCACGATTGCCTGAGCTTTTGAGAGCCGATGTGCCAACGAAGAGTAAATTGAAGCTCCTGCTTTTCAATTTCTGCCATCCGCTCTATATTGTACTTCTTCGTAGAGTTATAAAGAAAAACGCAAAATAAGGGGGCGTTTTAATGCACGCATATTTGATAATTGCACATGACCAGTTCGACCTTCTCGAAAAACTGCTCGAATGTATTGACGATGAGCGAAACGACATATATCTCCATGTCGATTCTCACGCCCCATTTGAGCCGGAGCGAATTGAAAAGTTGGTGAGAAATTCGAGAATAGAGTTTGTGCCGAGGATACATATAAAATGGGGTGGCTTTGATATGGTGCGCTGCGAGTATGCACTTCTTGAGGCGGCACTTGAGAGCGGACGGCATTATGACTACGTTCACCTTATCTCGGGTGCGGATCTTCCGCTCAAAAATCAGGATGAGATACACTCGTTCTTCGATGCAAACCTTGGCAGTGAGTTCGTCCATTTCGGAGCACAGACCCCCTCGGAAAAGGAACTTGAGCGTGTCAGATATTATCATTTTGTGTCGGGCAGAAGAAATCTTTTCAACCGCACCGTCACAAAGCTTGAGACTGTGTTGCAGCGTGCTCTCGGAGTTGACAGAGTAAAAGACTTAACGGTTCAGCGAGGCTCGCAGTGGTTCAGCGTGACGGGCGACTTCGCAAAATACCTTGTGTCGCAGAAATCCTTTGTCTTTAAACATTTCAAAAATACATTCATTCCCGATGAATTTTTTGTTCAGACGGTGTTGATAAATTCGGGCTTTGCCGAGAATCTTTACAGCAAAAAATTCGACGATGACCACAACGCCTGTGTGCGATATATCGACTGGAACAGGGGACACCCTTATACATTTAAATCCGAGGACTACGATGAGCTGATGAACTCGGGTTGTCTCTTTGCCAGAAAGTTTAGTATGCTCGAGGATAAGAAGATAGTCAAGATGATAACCTCAACGGTTCTCAAATGATTCGGAGGTTTTTGTGAAACAGATTTACGAAGATTATATTTATCTTGTGCGCTGTGCGCTTGAGAAAGAGCGTGCGGATGAGTTTGCAGGTGACTTTAAAAGTCTATTGAAGCTTGCCCGTGAGCACAATATGACAAATATCATGTGGTATGCTCTGGAGAGCAATAAAAATGTCCCTGCCGACATTGCGACGGAGCTTCGGAACAGTCACAATATGATGCTCTTTAAATGTGCCAATCAAAAACTTGCTCGAACGGAAATGGAGCAGGTATTTTCGAGGCATGGGATAGAGCACATCTTCCTCAAGGGTGCGGATGTTGCACAGCTTTACCCGTGCGAGGATATGCGTGAAATGGCGGATATAGATGTCTATGCAGACCTTGAAGAGCACGAGAGAATAAAGGAGACCCTGCTCGGAATCGGATACCGTTTCGAGGGTCACAAGGGACATCACGATGTTTTTCACCGTGACCCGTTTATCTCGGTCGAGGTGCATGAGACTGTGCTTGACCATCAGCGTGACACTCGACTTGAACAATACTTTGCACCCCCGTGGAAACTTGCCTGCGGTGATACAGTGAGCCGCCACTTTGATTTGAGTGACAACTACATTTTTCTTATGGGTCATCTTTTTGGGCATTTTCATCAGGGCGGAATCGGTGTCAGGGTGTTTGCGGATATGGCACTGTATATAAAAAAGTATGCGGACAGGCTCGACTGGGAAAGAATAGACTCTGTTTTCGACAATTGCGGTGTGCTTGAAGTTATGAACAATCTCAGGACATTGGCTCTGCACTGGTTCGGCGATGCACCCGAGAGCGAGCTTATTGATGAAATGGGCGAATATGTCTTTGAATCCGGCAGCTACGGCAGAACTGCCAATATGGCAATGTACCTTGCGGATGAGGGTGGCAATTCACTTTTTAAGACGGTTAAGGGTATGGTGTTTCTGCCGCTTGATGAGATGCGCCGCCGCAGCAAAATTTTGGACAAATGCCCCGTACTTTTGCCGCTGGCTTATGTTGTGAGAGCCTTTAAAATTATATTTAAACAGTTCGGTGAGGTCCGTGCGTGGATGAAGGGTGTCAAAATCGCAGATGCCGAGGCTGTCAAAAAATACAAAGATATGATGCGCCGTTTTGGCGTAAAGTCAGAAAAATAAAAAACATCTTGATAAAACGCATTGTTATATGTATAATTATATTGCTGATTATTAGGGTGACGGAGTATTGCTCCGAGTATCTTACAGAGGAGATCGATTATGGAAAAACTCAAGACCTTTGATGTTGACCTTAAACGCCTTTTCTTTGAGGTGTTGAAGCGTGTGTGGCTGATAATTCTTGTCGGGGTTATCTGCGGAGCGAGTATGTTTATGTATGCAAAGTTCTTCATCACGCCGCAGTTCAAGGCTACCGCCACTATTTATATCCAGAACTATAACGGATTAAACGACCAGAAGATATATTCTTCCGACCTGAGTGCGTCGCAGAATCTCGTTACCACTTATCAGGGGCTTATAACAAGTGACAATGTTTTGAACCAGGTCAAAAAACAGCTCGGAGAAAATTATGATGTAGATGCTATCCGTGCATCGTTCTCCGCCGAGGCGATTGAGGATACGCCTATTCTCAAAATATCCATCAGCAATAACGACCCCGACGAAGCGGCAAAGATAGTCAATGCTATCGCCAAGGTTGCACCCGATGCCATAATGGAGCTTGTTACGGGAAGCTCGGTCAAGCTTGTTGACCTTGCGAGAACTCCCGAGAATATATCCTACCCTTCGTATAAAAAGATTACTTTTGTCGGTTGCGTTATCGGAGCGGGTCTTACCTTTGCGATTATCGTTTTACTTGTACTCTTCAATTCGTATATCGAGGATGAAGAGGATATAACCAAACTGTTTGATGCACCCGTTATCGGAAAGATACCCGATTTCAATATTTACGACGAGAGCAAGGATAAAAAGGGTATTTTCTCAAGAAAGGGGGCTGCGTCTAAATGAAGCTGATAAGAAGACGAAAGAAAGTAAGTAGCCACCATTCTCCCTCTGAGAGAAAGTTTATCCTCGGTGATAATACAAGCTTTATCGTTGATGAGGCATACAATACCTTGAGAAGTAACATCGTTTTCTCGCTCCCCGGCAAGGGATGCAGAGTTATCGAGGTCACAAGCTGCGGAATGAGCGATGGCAAGAGCATAAACACGCTCAACACTGCAATAACTTTTGCCGAGACCAACGCAAAGGTTTTACTTATCGACTGCGACCTGCGCCGCCCGAATATCAACAGACTTCTCGCACGCAAGGCTTCCCCGGGACTTACCAATGTCCTCGTCAACGCCTGCACGCTTGAAGAGGCGATAGTCAGAATAGACGATTACAATCTGGATGTTATTTTTGCGGGTTATCTGCCGCCAAACCCCAGTGAGCTGCTCACAAGCGATGCCTTTGCAGAGCTTATGGCAACCCTCAAGGAGAGGTATGATTATATCTTTATCGATACTCCTCCCGTTGCGGCGGTTATCGATGCTGCAATTATATCAAAGCACACTAGCGGTGCGGTCATTGTTGTCCGCCCCGGTTCGACCAAGAAGGAAGAGCTGATGAATGTTGTCAGTCAGCTTGAGTTTGCGGATGCAAAGATAGTCGGATTTATTATGAACGGTGTTGACTCCGAGCGTGGCGGCTATTCCTACAGAGGCAAGTATAAGTACAATTATACTTATGCCTATGTCCACGGAGCGGAGAACGCCAAAACCGCCAAGAATACAAAGAGCAGCGCAAAACGCTGAGGCATAGACCACCGAATAAAGCCCCCGACAGTTGTCGGGGGCTTTATTTTAACGAAAAAACAACTGCCGAACCGGTGTGGTTCGGCAGTTTGGTTTCACGCAAGCTCTTTTGCCAGTGAGTCAAGCTCTGCTTTGTTCTCCTCGGTCATTGCCGAGCGGATGGTGACCTTGCTTTCGAGCAGGTTTATATCCTTGCAACCTTCAAACATCTTTGTCATCACTTTTGCGGCGGTTGGTGCCCATGAGCCGTTTTCAATCAGTGCTACGGTGCGCTTTTGGTATCCTCTCTCGGTCAGGTGCTCAATGAAATCACGCATAAACGGGAAGATGCTGCCGTTGTATGTGGTTGTTGCAAGTACCAGCTTGCCATAGCGGAATGCATCCTCAACCGCCTCTGCCATGTCACAACGGGCAAGGTCGTTTATCGCAACTTTCGGGCATCCGTTGTCTCTGAGACTCTGTGCGAGATATTCGGCGGCTTTCTTCGTGTTGCCGTAAACCGAGGTGTAGGCTATGCACACACCCTCGCTTTCGACCGAGTAGGACGACCAGATGTCATAAAGATTGAGGTAATAGCCGAGATTTTCGCTGAGCACAGGGCCGTGCAGGGGGCAGATGATCTGAATATCAAGTGCCGCCGCTTTCTTGAGCAGCGTCTGGACGGGCAGACCGAATTTGCCGACGATGCCGAAATAATATCTTCTCGCCTCACACGCCCAGTCCTCGTCAACATCGAGTGCGCCAAACTTGCCGAATCCGTCTGCGGAGAAGAAAACCTTATCCGTGCTGTCATATGTCATCATAACCTCGGGCCAGTGAACCATCGGTGCAAAAACGAATGAAAGCTCGTGATTGCCGAGGGAGAGTGTGTCGCTGTTTTTGACCGTGAGGCAGTTTTTGGCGATGTCCTCGCCGTAAAATGCGTTCATCATCACAAAGGTCTTGTCGTTGCCGACAGCGGTCGCCTCGGGGTACTTCTCAAAAAAGCACTTTATACCGGCTGAGTGGTCAGGCTCCATGTGCTGAATTATCAGATAATCGGGCGTTCTGCCGCCGAGGGCATTTTCAAGATTGCCGAGCCATTCGTCGGTGAAGCCTGCATCCACCGTGTCCATGACTGCGATTTTTTCGTCGAGAATGACATATGAGTTGTACGCCATACCGTTGGGGACGATGTACTGTCCCTCAAACAGGTCAACGCTGTGGTCGTTTACGCCGATATATTTTATGTCTTTTGTTATTGTCATAATATCGCTCCTTTTCGTTGCTGATGATATTATAGCATATTAATGTCGTGTTTACTATCGCTAAACGGCAAAACTCAATTATTTTTTTGCTCTTTTGCCGATAAGAGTCAGTTTTCTACAGCCGATACTTGAAAAAAACACTTCTATGGAGTAAAATATATAAATAACTTTCAAACCGAAAGGAAAATGAATATGAACAGTGAGCTTTTACAGATACCAAAGCGAATAAAAGAGCTTAGGGAGATACTCGAGATACCTGTTACCGAAATGGCACAGAAGCTCAACATCTCCTGCGGCGAATATGAGCAGTATGAGTCGGGCGAGAAAGATATCCCCGTCAGCACGCTCTATGCCATAGCCGGAGTGCTCGGCACAGACTGCACCGTACTGATGACAGGTGAATCCCCGAGAATGGACAGCTATACGATAGTCAGACGTGGTGACGGCGTGCGTGTGGATAGATATTCGGGTTATTACATAGAGAGTCTTGCGTTCAACTTCAAGAACCGCCAGATGGAGCCGATGCTCGTCACTCTTGAAGAGCAGGATGAAGAGCCTGCTCTTGTTATGCACGGCGGTCAGGAGTTTAACCTCGTGCTCGAGGGCAAGGTCAAGGTGACCGTGGGCAAAAATTCGTTTATACTCAATGCCGGTGATGCAATTTACTTTGACCCGAGCCAGCCGCACGGACAGGCGGCAGTGGAGGGCAAGACCCGTTTCCTCACTGTTATAAACGAATAACGGTACAATTTTCTTTACCCCGAAAGGAACAGTAAAATGGATGATATTATAAAACGCTTTTGTCCCCGCTATGACTTTGACAGCTATGAGGACATGAAGCAGAACTTCAAAATAAATGTACCCGATGATTTTAACTTCGGTTTTGATGTTGTTGATGCGTGGGCGGATATTGAGCCTGAAAAGCTTGCCCTTGTCTGGACAAACGATGCCGGAGATATGGCACGCTTTACTTTCAAGGATATAAAGGATAACAGCAACAGAGCAGTCAATTTCCTGCTTGAAAAGGGCGTTAAAAAGGGCGATATCGTTATGCTTGTCCTGAAACAGCGTCCCGAGGTCTGGTTTATAATAACCGCACTGCACAAGATAGGTGCAATAGTTATTCCTGCATCGTTCCAACTGATGAAAAAGGACTATGTTTATCGCATAAACGCCGCAGGTGTCAAGATGCTTATCACAGTCGGTGACGAGGATGTTGTAAGCCATGTCAGGGATTCACTGCCTGAGTGCCCGAATCTCGAATATTATGTCACAGTCGGTGACACTCCCGTTGACGGTGCGATTGATTATCGTAGTGTAATAGGCGACTATTCCACGGAGTTTGAGCGTCCCACAGACCCCGAAAAACGTACGGTTGTCACTGATACCGCACTTCTCTATTTCTCCTCCGGCACAAGCGGAATGCCCAAAATGGTGCGTCACGATTTCTCGTCCGCTCTCGGACAGATAACCACTGCGAGATATTGGCAGTGTGTCAAAGAGAATAAGATACATATGACCCAGACCGATTCCGGTTGGGCAAAATTTGCATGGGGCAAGATTTACGGCCAGTGGATATGCGGTGCGGCAGTCGGTGCTTATGACACCGAGAAGTTCCACCCGATAGATATGCTCAAGGCTATGGAACGCATTCATCCCACAACGTTCTGTGCTCCCGCAACGATTTACCGCTTCCTGATAAAAGAGGATCTTTCGGGTTATGACTTCAGCTACATTGAACACGCCTGCCTTGCGGGTGAGCCGCTCAACCCCGAGGTGTTCCATCAGATAGAGCGTCAGACAGGTCTGAGAATTTACGAGGGCTTCGGCCAGAGTGAATCCTCCGTTTTGCTTGCAAACTATCCGTGGGTCGATATAAAGCCCGGCTCAATGGGCAAACCCTCACCCGGATATGACATAGAACTGCTTGACGAGGACGGCAACCCCTGTGAGGACGGTATAGTAGGCTCGATATGCATAAGAGTTGACAGGGGACATCCCACAGGCCTTTTCCGTGACTATTGGCAAGATGATACAGCTATGGAAAAGAGCTTCAAGTTCGGCTATTATAACACGGGCGACACCGCATGGCGTGATGCGGACGGCTATTACTGGTTCGTCGGCAGAAATGATGATGTTATCAAGTGCTCTGGTTATCGCATAGGCCCGTTTGAGGTCGAGAGTGCACTTATGGAGCATCCGTCTGTGCTCGAATGTGCCGTCACCGCCCTGCCGCATCCCGACAGAGGACAGGTTGTCAAGGCGACAATAGTTCTTGCAAAGGGATATGAGCCGAGCGACACACTTGTAAAGGAAATTCAAAACCATGTCAAACACGCAACCGCTCCCTATAAATATCCGAGAGTGGTCGAGTTTGTGGACGAGCTGCCCAAAACGAGCAGCGGCAAGATAATGCGTACAGCTATTCGTGCGGCTGATATGCAGAAACTGCAAAACGAAAACAAATAAAAATTGCCCTGTCAGTCTCCACGGCTGACAGGGCAATGTGCATTTTTTACATCTTTTCAAATCTTTCGACATCGGTAACGAATACTGTCGCACCGCCGACAGTCACCTTGCCGTTGTCGTTTTGCTCGGTGTGCTTCTTGCAGTTTTGATGGATTATATCAACGGCATCGCTGAGCTTGTCGTCATCCACGCCAAGCAGGAGGGTCATATTACTGCTTCTGAGGAAACCGCCCGAGGTCGGTATCTTTGTGAAATAATATCCCGATTCTCTGAGTGCATCGCAAACGGGATTCAAGTCCTTTTTGCCTATAACAGCGGTTATCAGTTTCATAGCGGCTCCTTTCTTTTATGCCTTTAAAAGCTCGCAGAGGAACTTTGTCGAGTCCTCCATGTCCTTTATCGAGATGTTTTCGTCTGTAGTGTGAACATCTCTCATGCCCGTGCCGATGTTGACAACGGCAATGTCGTGCAGTGCTATGTTTGAAGCGTCACAGCCGCCGAGCGTTTTGGACAGATAAGGACGAATGTCGGCTCGCTCATAGGCGGCAAAGACATCCTTTATAAACTGCGACTCGGGGTCAACTGTGAATGCACCCGAATGTCTCTCGCTTGTATAGTCGAATGTTGTGCCGAACTTCTCGCACGCTTCGTTCATCACATTGAGTGCATCGGCAATGTGCTTTTGCACGGTGTCCTCGTCATAGGAGCGGAACTCCATATCAAAGCTTGCCTTGTCTGCCACGATATTTGTCGCACCGGGGGAGAGGAAGTTGCTGATGTTCTGCACGCTTATGTCATCCACATGACCTACGGGGATTCTGTCGGCGGCATATATCGCAGCCTTGAGGGCGTGGATTCCGTTCTCGGGGCAAATGCCTGCATGGGCGGTTCTGCCGTAGAAGTTGAATGACATAACTATATTTGCGGCGGCGGAGTTGACAACCTCGCCGATATCCTCGCTGTCAAGCACGAGGGCGCATTTGCTCTTGATTTTGCCGTAATCTGCGTAGCGTGAGCCGAGCATACCGATTTCCTCCGAGAGGGAGAAAAGCACCTCGACGGGTCTGTGCTTTGTGCCGCTTTCACGCAGTCTCAAAACAGCCTCGATAATTTCCGCAATACCCGATTTGTCGTCTGCACCCAATATGGTATCACCCTCGGAGTATATAACGCCGTCACGCTCAATGGGCACAATGCCGTTGCCGGGCGTTACCGTGTCAGTGTGGCAGGAGAGCAACACACTCTCACCCTCACCGGGGAGATAACCGTAGATGTTGAAACCGTCCGATTCACATTTCTTTCCGGCCTGCTCGTCACGCTCAACTTCAAACCCTGCCTCGATAAGAGCCTTCTCAAGCTCAATGCAGAATTCACGCTCGTGGCCGGTCTCACTGCCCGATTTTACAAGAGAGCAAAACGACTCTACAAGTCTCTGTGTACTCATAATATTTCCTCCGTATCTCCGCTTTTTGCCTTGACAAAATGCGTATATATGATAATATTTTAGTTGTACAAAAGTTGCATAACTTTAGGTACTGACTAAATGATACCACAGTTTTTGGTTCTTTACAACCTTAGAAAAGTTATATTTTGACGATATATTTTATTTTCAGGAAAGGAAGATATTATGGGCTCGTTTTTTAAATTGGCGGCGCTCGCAGGAGCGGCGGCAGGAGCGGTTGCGGTTGTCAAAAAATTCGCACCGAATGTCGTCCCCGGTAAGGATGAGGCAAAGGATATTGCTAAAAGTGTAATGAACGGTGCTAAGCTCACATTCCCTACGGATGAAAAATTTTCAAACGGAGCGGCACTCACACCGCCTATGGGCTGGTCGAGCTGGAATACTTTCAGAAACAAGATAGATGAAAAGCTGATTTTGGAGACCGCCGAGGCAATGAAGATAAGCGGACTTGCCGATGCGGGTTATTGCTATGTCAATCTTGACGATTGCTGGCAGTCCTCAACAAGGGATGAAAACGGCAGACTTCAGACCGATTTTACAACTTTCCCGAGCGGCATACCCGCACTTGTTAAGCGTGTCAATGAGTTGGGACTGAAGCTCGGAATATATTCGTCAAACGGCACGCTGACCTGCGAGGATTTGCCTGCAAGTCTCGGCAACGAGGCGATAGATGCGGACACCTTTGCCGAGTGGGGCGTGGAGTATTTCAAATATGACTTCGGTCACAATGTGCCTATTCCGACCCGTGCGCCGTATATCGAGTCTGTCACAGTTACTTCTTCCGACCTGTCGTTTGAACAGTGCATAAATGCAGACGGTGCATTGCTGTTTGGCGATGCCTCGGTTATGCAGGATGACCGCCTTGACTCGGGCAGATATATTTCGGGGCTCTCGGCTCACAGAGGTTCGGCAATGTTTATCTTCGATGTCCCCGAACAGGGCGAGTATACCCTGACTCTAGGTATCAGGAAAAAGAGCAACAGCTTTAAATATCTTGAAGTGACGGTAAACGAAGGCGAAAAATATCCGACTCTCGTGCCGCCCACAACAAGTGCCACGGCGGATGGCAGACATCAGCTCAGAGTCAGCCTTCAAAAGGGACAGAATAAGATAGAGCTTAAAAATCCCGTCGCCTCCCGTCAGGACAGTGCGGCTATGCAGTATGCGGGCATGGGCAGGGAGCTTAAAAGAGCCACTGCGGAATATGCGGTGAAAAACGGAGTTGAGGAACGACCGATAGTATATTCAATTTGCGAGTGGGGCAGGAATCTTCCGTGGCGTTGGGGCGCATCGGCAGGAAATCTCTGGCGTACTACGCTTGATATTTTGCCGAACTGGGCATCGATAGTCGGAATTTATGAGATAAATGTGAACCTGTTTAAGTATGCCGGTGTCGGCCATTGGAACGATCCCGATATGCTTGAAGTCGGCAACGGCGATCTGACATTTGAAGAAAACCGCAGCCATTTTACCCTCTGGTGCTTTATGGCAGCACCGCTCATCCTCGGCAACGATGTGAGAAAATTTGTCCTCGAGGACGGCACGGCAGACAGTGAGAATGAGATTTTGAAACTCCTCACCGACAGGGATATGATAGCTATAGATCAGGATGCTCTCGGCGAGCAGTGCAGGAGAATCAGAACCAACCTTGTCTCCGACACGCTTGTAAAGCCGCTTGAAAACGGCGATGTTGCGGTCTGTTTCTTCAACAAGGGCAACGAGCAGAAGTATATCGAACAGCGAATGGAGGATATAGTCTGCCGCTCGTATGTCAAAACACCGCTCCGAGAGACTTATGAAGCATATGATCTGTGGACAAAAGAAACATTGAAGATAAATACTACTATCGGAGCGTTTGTCGAGCCGCACGGAGTTAAAGCATTCAGAATAAGGGCGATAAGTGAATAATATGGGGATTGATAATTATACAGTGCCGCAGCTCGATTTGAGCACAGGCGGCGAGACGGCAAGCGAAAAATACCGCTATCTTTATGAGGGTACCGTTGTTGATGACAGCGAGGAGTATCTCGGCCATCCGGACTCTGTTTTGCTCAAAAACGGTGATATACTCACAGTTTATCCTCACGGTCACGGCAGGGGAGCGGTGCTCAACAAAATCAGTTCGGACGGCGGCAAAAGCTATTCAAAGCAGATTCCCGTCTCGCCCGAGTCGTGGAAGCGTTCGCTTGAAACCCCGACGGTTTACCGCCTTGAGTTTTCGGACGGCACACCCGACAAGCTGATACTCATTTCAGCCAATTCCAAGTGGCCGGGTCTTGACACTCCCGGCGGATTCAACTGCTCGATCTCGTGTGACGAGGGTGAGAGTTGGAGCGAATTTGAGACATTCTATTCGAGAGCCGACGGCTATGAGCTTATCCCGATAGTCGCCATGGCATCTCTCACAAGGCTCAAGGAAAACGGCAAATTCGTTGATAAATGGATGGGATTTTTCCATGATGGTGATTTTTATAATTACAAGACCATTTTGACCTTTACTCCAGATGGTAAGGTCTGTTGGAGCGAGCCGGAGAAATACTTTGCTGCTCACAGAGAGGACGAAAAACGCTCGAATATGTGCGAGGTCGAGGTTATACGCAGTGATTGCGGCAGTGGCGATGAGCTTTGCCTTATCTCACGCTCGAACACCAAAAGAGAAAATTCGTTTCTTTCATTTTCTTCGGACGAGGGAAAAACATGGTCTGCTCCCATTCATGCCCCGTCAGCTCTCAACGGAGAACGCCACAAAGCCGATTATCTCAAGGATGGCAGGCTTTTTATAACATTCCGTTCAATTGAGCGTGATAAGGAAAAAATTGCGAAATATGTCCCCGATGAGCCGTGGTACAGCGAGGGATGGATAGCGTGGATTGGCAGATATGAGGATCTCAAAAACAGTACCGAGGGCGATTACAGAATAAAGATTGCCCATACTTATCTCGATTCTCAAACCGAGGTGCAGACTTCGGCGAATGCTGACACGGCATATTGCGGCAATGTTGTCCTCTCCGACGGGACTGTCGTCACCTCATCTTACGGCAAGTTCGGCGAGCGCAACCCCGACGGCGGCTACAAGACCTACATAGTCTCAAAGCGTATCGATCCGAAAGATACCGATGAGCTTGTAAAAGAAATGAAATAGTAATCGGAGGTGAACGCCGTGAGCAGGTCGAAAAATGAGCTTTTGCTTGTGGCGTTTGCACTGATTTTCGGTGCATTGTTGCTTTGTATTGTGTGCCTTGATACACTTGTGCCGGAGAGGTTCGGCAATATAGCCGAGCCTGCCGAGCATAAAAGCGGCATTAATATAAACGCTGCATCCGCCGACGAACTTTCCGCTCTCGAGGGGTTGGGAAAAACAAAAGCGGAGAGAATTGTCGAATACCGCAACGAGCACGGCGAATTTCTTCGCACCGAGGAGATAACGAATGTTGACGGTATAGGCGAAAAGACATATGAAAAAATCAAAGACAGTATTTGTGTATATTAAACCCACGGAGGAATGAGAATGAGCACAGGTATTTATAAGAAATTCAAAAGCGGAACGGATATAAGAGGTATCGCTATCGGAACAGGCGATGAGCCGCTCTATATGAGCGATGAGTTTATTGCCCGTGCAAGTGCCGCATTTGCGGATTTTTTGAGCGAGAAAACAGGCAAGTCGCCCGATGAACTCAAAATAGCAATCGGCCACGACCCACGCCTTTCGGCAGGCAGAATCAGTGCGGCTGTCGCCTGCGGTCTTGCATCAAGAGGCGTACACATAATCGATTGTGATTTAAGCTCGACCCCTGCCATGTTTATGGCGGTTATAGACCTCAATCTTGACGGATCTGTTCAGATGACGGCAAGCCACCATCCGGGAGACAGAAACGGACTGAAATTTTTCACTCCGAACGGCGGACTTGATTCAGCCGATATAGCGCAGATACTTGAGCGTGCTGAGAGTGTTACGGTGAGTGAAAAGACTGCTGATGTGGAAAAATGTGACCATATGACACAGTACGCCGCCCATTTAAGACGGCTTATCTGCGACGGAATAGGTGTAGCAGAGGGCGAAAAACCGCTTGACGGAATGAAAATAATGGTCGATGCAGGTAACGGTGCAGGCGGCTTTTACGCATCACAGGTGCTCTCGCCCCTGGGTGCGGATGTCTCATCGAGCATGAACCTTGTGCCCGACGGCAACTTCCCCGCCTATGTCCCGAACCCCGAATCCGCCGTGATGATAAACAGCGCCGCTGCACGTGTCAAAGCTACGGGTGCCGACTTCGGTATAGTTTTCGATACCGATGTTGACAGGGCAGGATGCATCCTCGCAGACGGCAGGGAGCTTAACCGCAATCGCCTTGTAGCAATGATTTCGGCTGTTATTCTCGAAAACGAGCCGGGAGCGGTCATAGTTACCGATTCCGTTACCTCGGCAGGTCTTGCCGAGTTTATCGCCGCACACGGCGGCGAGCATCTACGCTTTAAGCGTGGTTACAAGAATGTCATAAACAAGCAGATAGAATTAAACCGTGAGGGCGTGAACTGTCCCCTTGCGATAGAGACCTCGGGCCATGCTGCGTTCAAGGAGAATTATTATCTTGATGACGGCGCATATCTTGTGACAAAGCTTATAATCAAGGCGGCACTGCTCAAGAAGAGCGGTGGCAGTCTCGAGAGCTTTATAAAAGACCTCAAAGAGCCGAAAGAAGAGTGCGAACGCCGATATAAAATAGCACTTGAGGACTTCAAACCCTATGGTGAAAAAATCATCTCCGACCTTGCAAATCTTGCCGACAGACGGGACGGCTGGCAGGCGGAAAAGACAAACTACGAGGGTATAAGAATCAACACAAATGCGGAAAACGGAGACGGTTGGTTCCTGCTTCGTATGAGTGTCCACGACCCGATACTCGTGCTCAACTGCGAAAGTGATTCGATAGGCGGCACAGAAAAAATGCTCAAAGACCTGACAGAGTTTTTGAGTGCATACGACCAACTGGCATAAAAACATAGCCGCACATTTTTTTCAATGTGCGGCTATGACTGCTTCTGTGCCGTTTTACCACTCGAGTATAAAAGCAGTATATTTGAACCTTGACTGACTGTTCGGTTCTATGATAATATAATATAAAAGATTTTCACTGTGAGGATGTCATTATGGCTAAGACGAAAGAAAAAGAAATGTGGCAGGATATTGATGTTTACTGCGTCAATGCCGAACCACGCAGTGCCGCCGGTTTCCCGAGAAATTCTCAGTGGGAGAAGAAAACCGTCAGCTTAAACGGTGTTTGGAAATTTCACTACTGCGAGAGTGTCAATGATATTATCGAGGGTTACTATGCCCCCGATTTTGATGTCAGTTCATTTGATGACCTTGAGGTGCCGTCCGAGTGGCAGATAAAAGGTTACGATACACCGATTTATACCAATATCAACTACCCCAGGGCGATTTCGAGCATTAAGATACCCTACATAAATCCGGCACGCAACTCGTGTGGATTGTATGTTCGTGATTTTGAAGTGAGTGAGACGGAGGACAATGTTTTCATACACTTCGGCGGTATCAATTCGAGCGGAGAGGTGTTTGTCAACGGCAATTTCGTCGGCTATTCGCAGGACACATTTGATGAGTGCGAGTACGATATAACGGACTTTGTTCATGCCGGCACAAACCGCCTTGCCGTCACAGTGCGCCGCTACTGTACGGGCAGTTATCTCGAAGACCAGGATATGTGGAGACTCTCGGGAATTTTCCGTGATGTTACGCTTGTTTATGAGCCTCGTGTATTTATCGAGGATTTTTATATGCGAAGCGAGATGAGCGAGGACTTCAAGTCTGCCGCTTTCAAGCTTGATTGCACGGTTAAAGCCCGACGTGCCGCCGTATCGGACGGAGAGCTCACAGTGGAGATTATTCGTGCCGACGGCAAACCTTTCTCCAAAGGCGAGGCGGCTGTCAGCGCCATTTCGGATGGAGCGTGCAGAGATATTTCTGTTGAGATTCCCGTCAGCGACTTTGAACTGTGGAGCCATGAGGACCCGTATCTTTATACAGTAAGACTGACTTTCACCTGCCGTGATTACGCCGACTACAGGGAGCACAAATTCGGATTCAGAGAGATTAAAATTCAGCCCTATGACCGTGAGACAAAGCGTGGGCCTTTCATTCTTTTGAACGGCGTACCGCTTAAAATCTGCGGTGTCAACCGTCACGATTTTCATCCCGATTACGGCCATGCTGTGCCTGAGAGCATAATAAGAAGCGACCTTGAGCTGTTAAAACGCAGTAACATCACCAATGTGCGAACCTGCCATTATCCCAATTC
>CAZFZW010000018.1:0-15686 GCA_964523465.1 uncultured Clostridium sp.
TACCGGCAGACAGACATCCGCAGTCAAAAATCTTCTCGATTTTTTCATGCGAATCCACCGTTTCAGTCATCACATAATAGCCGGTGAACATAAGGATCCACAGTCCGATGCTCGTAAGCGATGAGAGAATGGACGAAGAATACACGGAACAAACAACCATCCACGCCATATAAGTGAGGACAGCCACGCCGAGTTTACCGAAATTCGGCTTTTTGTTTTCCGCAATACTTTTTTTCAAAACGAGAGCAAAAATTACGACAGCCAGTACCGGAGCAACATACTCGGGCAAAAGTGCCGCAAACAGGAACAGCAGCGGAGCATAAAGCTCAAAATTGCCCTTTTTGTGGTTGAGAGTCTTTGTTTTCAAGAATCAGTCTCCTCTCGCTTATCATTACTTTCCGACTGAATATCCTTAGTATCGGTTTCAACGGCGACTTCATTATCATCGTCACTGTCCGAATTATCCTTTTTGCCGACCACTTTCTTATACACAAACGAGCAAATCAGCGTGAGCATAAGCGAAGCGGCAAAAATTATTATCGCAAGCTCGAAATTTTCGCCCATTATCTTGTCTCCGCACCAGGTCGAAGATAGAATTGCGGGGATTCGGGCAAGGCTAGTCAATATAAAGAACTTTTTCATATCTATATCCGTAAGTGCCGCCGCATATGTCACGGTATCCTTGGGCGCACCGGGAAGCAGATATATGACAAAAAGAGTGCGGTAAACCATCTTTTTATCCTGCAAAAATTTCAGCGAATCGACTTTCTCTATTGGGATGAAAAGATTGACAAGTCTCCTGCCGAAAAGCTTCGTCAGTGCGATTATTATAACCGTTCCGAGTTCCGTACCGATAAAGCACAAAAGCAGTCCGCCCCATGTGCCGTAAAGCACGCCGGAGCCAATTTCAAGCGGTGCGGCCGGAAAAAGCTTAACAACGGTTTGCAGAGTTCTGAGTGCTACAAACACAAGACGGTCAAAGCCGTTAAACCGTGAGAGGAACTCTCTGATATGCTCGGCATCACGCAGAAGATAATAAAGCTGCTTGCCGTATCTGAGATAGCAAAAGACAAACGCCGCCGCTATCAAAACGCACGCAACCACAGCCACGACCCGTTTTATAAGTCGAAGCTTCTTCTGTGCGGCTGTATCAGTGTCACGGTTTATCATATCTTTCAAAAAATTCACCGAGCTTTCCGGCGTAGTTTTCTTCTTTCCAGGGTTTTTTGCCTCCGTTAAAGTGAATTATAACGGAGTTGCGGCGTACCCAATCAAGGTCTATACGCTTTTCTCCTGAAACGGGGCGTGAAAAGAATTTATAAGTTTTTTCGTCAAGGTTATATATACGCTCATCTACAGGCAGAACATATTTTTCAAAAAGGACGTTGACAACATCCTGATCTGCCAAAAGGAGCTTCCTGTGGTTCTCGGAAATAAATTGCAAAATAGATTTAAGCGTGACGGTTTCACGCCATTTTTTAAGATCGATGAGCATAACTCCTGCATTTATGTAACAGCTCTTTGAGCTCATACCGAGGCGGACTCTGTTTGCCGTCTGAGCAATACCGTAAAGATGAGTTGCACCTGCGATAATATTGCCCTTCATATCAAGTGAATAAAAATCTTCAAGTCTCGAATTTATCACAATATCGGGGTCAAGATAAAGGATTCTCTCAACACTTTCAGGCAGAATATCACCGACAAGCAGACGATAGTAGGTCTCCTTGCTTATTCTCCCGAGCACGGGATAGCCGCTGAAAAGATCATCATCAACCTTTACGGGATGAATCGCATGATCACTTTCGTTCAGGGCAGTCTCCATGCTTTCAAAGTCCTCATCGGTGAGCGAAGAATAAACAACATACAAGTCGATCCGACTGTCGAAATTAGTCTCAGACAGCGAGCGGAGCATCACGCAGAGCGGATATATGTAATTGGAATCAAGAGTCACGAGTATATTCATATAATTCACATCCGACACGGGTAGACTAAACCGATTATTGTGTGATAATTATATCAGTAAACACCGTTAAAGTCAACAAAGTATCGGTTTGCAAACAGTATAACGATACAGCCGACCGAACTACTGCATTACCGAGCACGTTGGACTTTTTTCGCAAGCTCTGCCGTCGCACGGACAAGATCGGCACGGCATGTCTTTTTCAGCTCATCGAGAGTTTTATCACCGCTTGATGCAGCAACGGCGAAAGATAATCCGAGTTGTTCTATGTCCGCATCGGGTGATATTGAGCCGCAGATGGCAGCTGATTCTACGCCGAATTTTTTCGCCCTTTTACACACTCCGCTTATCGCCTTGCCGCACAGGCTTTGAGAGTCAAGTCTCCCCTCACCTGTTATAACCAAATCGGCAGTGCTTACAAGCGAATCAAAATCGGCAACATCCAAAAATATATCGATACCGCTTTGAAGTTCGGCATTCAAAAATGCTATCGTCCCTGCACCGAGACCGCCTGCCGCACCTGCGCCGGGTATACTCGAGACATCAATGTTCAAGTCGAGTTTAATAATCTCTGACATATATCGAAGTCCTCTGTCGAGCCGTTCGACCTGTTCTTCGTTTGCACCCTTTTGCGGTGCGTAAACATACGCCGCTCCGTCCAAACCGAAAAGAGGGTTTTTGACATCACAGGCAACGGTCACAGGTATCGGAAACGGCTCTTTTGGTGACACGATTTTACTAACACAAGTTAGTGTTCCGCCGACGGGCAGAAAAGGCTCGCCGTCGAATCCACGAAAAGAAAAGCCGAGTGCTGTTGCCATTCCCACTCCACAGTCATTGGTCGCACTGCCGCCGAGTCCCAAGATGATACTTTTCGCACCGTTTTTAACGGCATCGTTTATCATCATACCGACACCGAGAGTGGTTGTTTTTGTCGGGTCTGCACGATTTCCTACAAGAGGAAGTCCTGCACAGGCAGCCATCTCTATCACTGCGATACCGCCGTCGAGCATAAACCAATCGGCTTTCATCGGCTCTCCTAACGGGTCAACCGTGTCTGACGAATACCATTTGCCATTCGTAATCCTCGCAAAACCCAAACAAAGCCCCTCGCCGCCATCGGCCACGGGGAGCTTTGTTACATTACAGTCGGGTATTTCTTTTTTGAGCACCAATTCGATTATATCGCACACTTCATCTGCCGAAAGTGTACCTTTAAAAGAATCGGGGGCTAAAAGAATATTCATCAGTCTCTGCTCAAAACCTTGATATAACGCTTGAAGAACGACACGCCCTCGTCAAGAATGTCTATCGGGCAACGCTCATTGGTAGCGTGAGTTGTGCTCAGAAGTCTGGGCGGAAGATGGAACGGAGCAAAGCGATAGATATTATCGCAAACAGGCTCATAGAAGCAGGCATCGGTGCCGCCCATCATAAGATAAGGAGCAACAATGTTCTTCGGATCACTTCTCATGCAAAGCTCATCCATGGCATTGAAAGCTCTCGAATCGGTGGGAGAGAAGCTGGAAGCTTCCTTGCTCTTGAGGCACTTTATCTCAACATTTTTATTCTTGATTACCTTGCGAAGATGCTTTTCAACATCCTTGGTGGTAACACCGGGCATCATTCTGAAGTTGACGGTGACGGATGCAACCTGGGGCAGGACATTAGCCGCAGGGCTGCCATCTGCCATCGTGACAGCGGTGGTGGTTCTGATAAGAGCCGCTGAAGCCGGAATCTGCTTCATAATAAGCTTGATAAGGGGCTTGAGAAGCCAGATATTGCAGGTGACGATTCTTGCGGGATAAGTTGCTCTTCTGCCAATCTTCGAGAAAAGAGTGGAGATGAACGGCTCAAGCTTGGACTTGAACTGATGATTCTCAATATCCTTGACAACATCGGCAATCTCACCGATAGCACTGTGCTTGCGGGGCTGTGAAGAGTGTCCTCCCTTTGCACTGACGCTTATCTCAAAGTCAGCATAACCCTTTTCGGCAATACCGATACCGGCAAGGTTTGCGTCCATAATATTCTTGATATGTACGGGAATGATAGCTCCGCCCTCATCAAGAACGCTGTCAAGGCGAATACCTCTCTCCTTGAGAGTGTTCATTATAGCTTTGGCACCCGAATGGTCGGATGCAACAACTTCCTCGTTGTGACCGAAGAGAAGATAAACATCTCTCTCAGGCTGATAACCGTCCTCAAGCAGGGCCTCAACAGCCTCCATAACGCAGATGAGGTGATTCTTCATATCCAGAGCACCTCTGCCCCAGATGAACTCACCGTCGTTTACGCCTGCAAACGGCTCGTGAGTCCAGTCACCCTCTGTGCCTGCCTCAATCGGAACAACATCCTGATGACCGAGAAGAGCGATAGGCTCGAGGGTGGGATTCTTACCTTTCCAGCGGTAAATAAGGCTTGCCTCTGCTACATCTTCACGCTCGAGGTTCTTGTGGATAAGCGGATAAGATTCCTCAAGATACTTGTGGAACTCTTCAAACTTCGCCCAATCAACCTTATCGTTATCCGGATAAGATATGGTGGGAATCTGAATAGCACCGCTCAGATGCTCGGCTACACGGTCAACATCGATATGCTCATCCTCAAGCGGCTCATACTTCTTTGCCTTGGGAACAAAGAATATTGCTCTGATGAGGGTTATAACAATGAATACCGCTAAAGCTATGAGTATGCCGTAAAGAACTTTCATTGTATTTCTCCCTTTCACGCCAAACGGCGAAAATTTATTTGTTCAACACCCGAAAGTATTCTACTGATATATGATAGCAGAAAAACGCACTTCGGGCAAGAGCTAAAATGAATTACATATCAAAAAGGCTTATCTGTGTGGTCTTGGGAATATCTTCAAGAGAACCCGAGGCCTCAAGTGCTTCGATAACGGTTTTTGAGACGCTCGCTCTTCTGCGAAGATCCTCAACCGAAAGGTACTTGCCCTCTCCGTCATCCCTTGCTGCGGCAAGCTGCTCTGCGGCAACACCGCCGCAACCTGCGAGAGCAGAGAACGGAAGTCGTATCTTGCCGTCCTCTATGCGATAGACCTTGGCATCGGATTTATAGACATCGACGGGCAAAAACTGCACGCCTCTTGCCATCATTTCGTTCACGACCTGGAGAGAAGTAAAGGTGTTCTCTTCCTTGGCAGTGGCCTCTTTCATATTCATCTTGGACTTGAGATACTTCATCTTTTCCTTAACGGCATCCTGACCCTTCATTATGCTGACGGTATCAAGATCTTCACCTCGGACAGTCATATATGTTGCATAATATTCTATCGGATAGTACATTTTATACCACGCAAGGCGCATTGCAGCTATAACATAAGCGGCGGCGTGTGCCTTGGGGAACATATACTTGATTTTAAGGCAGCTTTCGATATACCACTCAGGCACATTGTTGGCACGCATTGCCGCCTTGTGCTCATCGGTGAGCAGCTTCTTCGCCTTACCTTTACGGGTAATTTCCATTATCTTGAATGCCATACTCGGCTCAACGCCCTTATGGATAAGATAAGTCATTATGCTGTCTCGTGTTCCGATAACATTTGAAATTGTGCATGTGCCGCTTTCGATAAGATCCTTTGCATTACCGAGCCAGACATCCGTACCGTGAGAAAGGCCCGAAATCTGAAGCATATCGGAAAAGTTCTTCGGTTTTGAGTCGAGCAACATCTGACGCACGAAAGGCGTTCCGAGCTCCGGCAACGAAAGCGTACCCGTGTTGCAGTCAATGTCCTCCTCGGTAACACCCATAGGCTCGGGCGAGAGCAGAAGCTCATAAAGCTTCGGGTCGCAGACATCGGCATCCATAACGGATGTTCCCGTCAAATCCTCAAGGTGCTTATAAAATGTCGGCACATCGTGGCCGAGAATATCAAGTTTGAGTATCGTGTCATGCAATGCATGGAAGTCAAAGTGCGTCGTTCTCGTACCCTTGTCGGGGTCATCGGCAGGATGCTGAATGGGAGTGAAGTCCTCCGCCTCCTTGTAATCGGGCACAACGACCATTCCGCCGGGATGCTGGCCTGTTGTACGCTTTATACCGACGCATCCCTGAACAAGACGCTCTTCTTCCGCCCTCTGCACGGTCATGCCTTTTTCGTCAAGCCACTTTTTAACAAAGCCATAGGCAGTCTTGTCGGCAAGAGTACCGATTGTACCTGCCTTGAAAACATTCTTTGCGCCGAAAAGAGTTTCGGTATATTTATGAGCCTGCGACTGAAAATCGCCTGAGAAGTTAAGGTCTATATCGGGCTGCTTGTCGCCGTGGAAACCGAGGAATGTTTCGAAAGGAATATCGTGGCCATCTCTGACAAGCGGTTCACCGCAAATCTCGCAGTTTTTGGGCGGCAGGTCGAAGCCCGAGCCTATTGAGCCGTCCATAAAGAATGTACTCTTCTTGCAGTGCTTACAAAGGTAATGCGGCATAAGCGGATTTACTTCCGATATTTCCGCCGCAAACGCAACGAATGACGAGCCGACAGAACCTCGTGAGCCGACATAATAGCCGTGATCCATTGAGAATTTGACAAGTCGCTGTGCGATTATGTAAAGAACCGCATAGCCGTGCTCGATTATTGAGCTTAGCTCTTTTTCGAGTCTCTGTTCGACATATTCTGGCAACGGGTCGCCGTATATCTCCTTTGTGTGCCTGTAGCATATTTCCCTGAGTTCTTCATCCGAGCCGGGTATTCTCGGAGGATATGTACCGTCGGGAATAGGTTGGATAACTTCGCACATATCGGCTATCTTGTTGGTATTTTCGATAACCACTTCACGGGCGGTTTCCTCACCGAGATACGCAAATTCATCAAGCATCTCCTGTGTAGTTCTGAAATACAGCGGAGCCTGCTGAGAAGCATCGCTGAAGCCCTGTCCCGTCATAATTATCTCTCTGAAAACACTGTCGCTCTTATCCATAAAGTGAACGTCGCAAGTTGCAACAGTGAGCTTTCCGAGTTTATCGGCTGTGGCGATTATCTTTTTATTTATATTCTCAAGCTCGGTAACATCCTTTACTCTCCCCTCACGGATAAGGAAAGCATTGTTTCCGTTTGGCTGAATCTCAAGATAGTCATAAAATGATGCTATCTCGAGCACCTCTTCATCGGTCTTGCCGTCGAGTATGGCTCTGTAAACTTCGCCCTGCTCACAGGCACTGCCGACGATTATGCCCTCCCTAAATTCCTCTATTACTGAACGGGGAACGCCGGGTTTGCGGCTGAAATATTCGAGGTTTGATTTTGTGATTATCTTGTAAAGATTTTTGAGTCCCACATAGTTTTTCGCAAGGAAAATGATGTGGTTATACTTTTTCTTCTTTTCACTCGGGTCAACTACTCTGTCATCGAAATAGTAACCCTCCATACCGTAGAGTATCTTTATCTTACCCTTTGCGGCGGCACACGCCTCGGGGAAAGCCTGCACAACACCGTGGTCGGTTATTGCTATGGCCTTATGTCCCCACGCTATCGCACGCTCGACAAGCTTTGTCGGACTTGTTACGGCATCCATTGCGGACATATTGGTATGTAGATGCAGCTCGACACGCTTTTCGGGCGCATCGTCTTTTTTGTCAATCAGGTCAATCGTGGTTATCGCACGAGCGTTTATGCAGTCGCACTTCATATAGGCATCGTAATTAACAACGCCTCTGACAAGTACGGCTATACCGTCCTTTAAATTTTTGAGCAGACTTTCACAATTCTCGGCAAGCTCGAAAATCTTGACCGAATATGAATTCGTCTTATCTGTAATGCAGAAATTGATTATCTTTCGTTTTCCGTCCCTTGTATCTCTCGATTCAAAGGCAAAAACAGTGCCCCAAACAACAACCGAACCGGAGTCGGAGGCAACCTCATTGAGAGAAATGGGTTTTGTTTTGATTATATTGCCGTAAATCGGCACGGAATATTTGGTAGAAAAAGAAAATTCGGGATAAGTCGGAGTAAGGGTCGAAAGGTCTTTCTCCTGCGACACTTTTTCCGCAAATGCACTGCGTATTCCGCTGTCAAGCTCATTCTGATACTGCAAAACCTCGCCGTCATCCGACGGTGCTCCGCTGTCGGTAAAATCAACACCGACATCTTCACCGAAACGCTCAAAAATAAGCTGGGCAAATCTTCTGGGCAGGCCGAGATTGTTTATGACATCCGCACCGCTCTTGAGTTGAACCGACACCATATCGCCAGAGATAAAGCACTCGGCATTATTAAGAAAACCGTTTGCCGCAGGGAACTCACGACGAAGCTCGACAAGGAGCTTCATCAGATTAAGCTCGGTCATCTTCTCTTTCGGTCTGTTTTCGCCCTGCTCAACTTTCGACCTGTCCGCACAGCTAATCTGTGCCGCAGAGAGCATAAGCCGCTTTACGAGCATAGCTTCAACCGCTCTGAGGTCGATCGAGTTCGGAGCGGTATCGGCAGAACAGACAAGACGCAGTGTTCTCTGCTCGACATTAAGCTCGATGTCATCAAGTCTGATTTCATCGAGCTGTTCGAGCAACTGTGCATCGTCTATGTATTCTTTTATAAAATCAACTAACTTCTTATCGGACATTTTAAACTCCGTTTATTAAAGCTTTTCTATTTCTTCCATAAGACTGTCAAGCACCTCAGACTCGGGCACTTTTTTGATTATCTGTCCCTTTTTGAATATCAGTGCACAACCGTCGCCGCCGGCAATGCCTATATCAGCCTCACGAGCCTCACCCGGGCCGTTGACAGCACAACCCATAACGGCAACTTTTATCGGCTTGTTGCACGAAGCGAGACGCTCGTCAACCGCATTTGCAAGAGAGATAAGGTCTATCTTTGTTCTGCCGCAGGTGGGACAGGAAACTATCTGCACGCAGTCCTTTTTAGCTCCCGATGCACGCAAAATATCATATCCTGCCGTGACTTCCTTAACGGGGTCATCGGTCATTGAGACACGAATAGTATCGCCTATTCCGTGCAGGAGCAGCGAGCCGATACCTATTGAGGATTTGACAAGGCTCATCTTCCAAGTGCCCGCCTCGGTTATACCGACATGGAGCGGATAATCGCAGACCTCGGAAATAAGCTCATAAGCCTCAACGGTCATCGGTACATCGGATGATTTTAAGGATATAACGATATTATCAAAATCGCAATCCTCCAGCATACGCACATGGCTCATTGCACTGTCAACGAGTGCCTGTGCGGTAGGAGCACCGTATTTTGCGAGAATTTCTTTTTCAATAGAGCCGCTGTTCACGCCGACTCTTATCGGCACGCCGTTAGCGGCACAGGCATCGGCAACCGCCTTTACTCTATCCTTTGAGCCGATATTGCCGGGGTTTATGCGAATTTTATCGACACCTGCGGCAATGCTCTCGAGAGCGAGCCTGTAATCAAAATGTATGTCTGCAACGATCGGAGCTTTTACCGCCTGCTTGAGTGCTGGGATAAGTTTAACGGCATCCATGTCGGGTATTGCGGCACGGATTATCTGGCATCCTGCCTTTTCAAGCTCCTTTGCCTGCTGAACACTGCCCTCGATATTATGGGCAGGGATATTGAGCATGGATTGAACGGCTATGGGCGAATTGCCGCCGATAGTCAATGAGCCTATTTTAACTTCTTTGCTTTTTCTTCGTTGAAATGACATAACACTAACCTCTTATCAAGCTCAAAATATCTTTAAAGGAAATCAATGCCATAAATGCGAGCAGAAGAATCATACCGACTGCGTGAACCCACTTTTCAAATTTCTGCGGTACGGGTCGGCGGATAATCAGCTCGATTATCATAAAAAACAGTCTGCCGCCGTCAAGTGCGGGAACGGGCAGGAGATTGAAAAGACCGATATTTATTGCAATAAGTGCCATAACAGTCAAAAGCGGAGTCCAGTCCATTGCCGTGGACGACTGCGTTGCCGCATCCGCAACATAGTTTATAACACCTATCGGCCCGGAGACCTCACTGAGTCCGTATCTGCCGGTGACAAGGTCAAAGAGACTTATCCAGACCATTCTGCCTATTGATATGCTTTCAAGCACAGCGTTTTTTGCAACATTCAAAAATGTCGGCCTGACTCCGACAATTACGAAATCGTAGTGAATGGAGATAAGATTCTCCTGTCCCTCAATGGGACTTGTTTGAAATTTTACATCTTTAAGCTCTGTCTTTTCGCCGTTTCTCTCAACGACAAAATCCATTATTCCGTCATCGTCACGCATCATCAAAAAGCTGATGTCATACTGCGAATAGACACGCTTTCCGTTTATTTTTACTATCTTATCCCCTGCCTCAAGTCCGCTTGCGGCACTCGACGCATTGTCATAAAACGAGCGTATCTGAGTAGTGCCGATAAGGTCGGACTGGCAGAGCATTATCGCCACGATTATGACACCCATAATGAGGTTCACCGTAGCACCTGCGGCAACTATAATTATACGCTGCCAGACGGGTTTGTTGTTAAAAGCGCATTCGTCCTCGCTGTCTTCGTCCTCACCCTCCATGCTGACATAACCGCCGATTGGCAGGGCACGCACAGAGTAATCGGTCTCCCCTTTCTTCTTCGTGAAAAGAGCAGGACCCATACCTATGGAAAATTCATTCACTTTTACTTTAAAGAGCTTTGCGAAAAGAAAATGTCCCAACTCATGGAACATTATCACGACACCGAAAAAGAGTATCGCCACAAGAAAAGGCCAAGCCTTGCTCCAGATGGTCGAAAAAGATATTGCGAGGTTAAGAAGCATATAATTATATCCTTTCGTCCGTGCGGTCAGCAGCCGAACATTTCGACGACCTTTTGCCTTGCACGGGAATCGGCAAGCAAAATGTTATCAAGGCTGTCGCACGGTGAAAATTCGGTGGAATCGAGCACTGCCGACACCGCATCGGCAATGTCGAGGAACTTTATCCTGCCGTCACGGAACAGTTTATTCGCCGCCTCATTTGCGCCGTTTGCCGCCGCAGGATAAACGCCGCCCTTTGTTATCGCCTGTTTGCACAGGTCAATGCACTTGAATGTATCGTAATCAGGTTCTTCAAAGGTCAAAGTCTTCCACTCCTCAAGTCTGAGCTGCTTTGCAGGGCTTTCGTAACGCTCGGGATAAGTCAGTGCGTACTGGATAGGCACACGCATATCCGGCACGCCGAGCTGTGCAATAACAGAGTTATCGACATACTCAACGAGCGAATGAACAACACTCTGTCGGTGGACAAGTATATCTATCCTGTCTGCCGGCATATCAAAAAGCCATGCGGCCTCTATCAGCTCGAGACCCTTATTCATCATGGTTGCGGAATCTATAGTTATCTTCGCACCCATGCTCCAGTTGGGATGCTTTAACGCCTGTTCAACGGTGACACCCTCAAGCTCCTTTCGGGTTCTGCCGAAGAACGGGCCGCCCGAGGCTGTAAGTATCAGGCGTTTAACAGACTTTTTTCCGGGGCATCCCTGCAAAGACTGAAATATAGCGGAATGTTCACTGTCCACCGGAAGAATAGCAACGTCTTTTTCTTTGGCTCTTGAGGTAACAAGTTCACCGCCGGCAACAAGGGTCTCCTTGTTTGCGAGTGCTATATCACTGCCGGCCTCAATGGCGGCAAGGGTCGGCTTCAGCCCGGCAATGCCGACAATACTGTTCAAAACTTTATCGGTCTCAAGCTGCGCTGCGGCACATATGCCCTCTTCACCGCCGAGCACCTTCGTTGAGGTATCGGCAACCTTGATTTTCAGCTCTGCGGCTTTTTTTTCGTCCGCAACAGCTGCAATTTCGGGCTTAAATTCTCTTATCTGACTTTCAAGCAAGTCGATATTCGAGTTTGAGGTCAGTGCTTTGACCGAAAAGCCTCTGAGTCTCGCAACATCGAGTGCCTGAGTTCCGATTGAACCGGTCGAACCGAGAATTACCATACTTTTCATAAAATCACGCTCCAAGACTGAGAACGATCTTGAGTCCTGCATAAACAACGGGCATAACAAAGCTGTAGCTGTCGAATCTGTCCATTATTCCGCCGTGGCCGGGGAAGATATTACCGAAATCTTTTGCGCCGAAATTACGCTTGATAACGGATGCCGAAAGGTCGCCGCAAATGCTGACAGTGCAAAGCACCATAGCCGAGGGCAGAACCATCCACCACTTTATTGTGTCGTTTTTAAAGAAGAAATAATCAAAGATGAAGAAGAATGCAAGACAAAACAGTGTAGTTATAACTATTCCGCCGACTGCGCCTTCAATACTCTTTTTGGGGCTGATGTTCGGTGCAAGCTTATGCTTGCCGAACTTTCTGCCGACAAAGAAAGCAAAAGTATCGTTGAGCCATGCACAAAGCAGCGCACAGAATATAATGAAGAATATATGCGACTGCTGGAAAAGGTCGGGTCGGGACTTGCACAGATTTCTCACCAGCATCATTGTTGCAAAATCAAACGGTACAATAATACCGCAGAACATTGACATCACAACATCCTCGAACTTTGTTTTCTCATAATTGCCGAGCATTATAAGCATCATCAAGATGATATAAACTATCGCAATGGCAACAGTAGGTATCGGCATTTTTGAAAGCAAATCATATTCAAGAACAAGGGGCATAACTGCGGCAAGCACTATGTTTATCCACATAAGAAGCTTGTTTTCGATTTTTGCCACATTCTGTATTTCATATGATGCGAGAGCCGCCGCTGCGGCGATAACTATACCCATAGCGGGGGTATGCATAAATCCAAGTACGATAAGTGCAAAAACTGCGCCTGTAACTCCGGTAATAACACGCTGTTTCATTTTTTAATTCATCTCACAAACTTAATATTTTTTCAGACTCCGCCGAATCTTCTGCTACGGTGTGCGTATTCTTCAAGTGCAGCATCGAAATCTTTCTCCGTATAATCGGGCCAGAGTATGTCGGAATAAATAAATTCCGCATACGCCGCCTGCCAGATGAGAAAGTTTGAAAGTCTGAATTCGCCGCTCGGACGGATTATAAGGTCGGGGTCGGGCTGACCCGCTGTGTAAAGATTGTCGGCAATGTCCTGCTCGGTCAAACTGTCGGCGGTGCGCTCCCCTCTTGCACACTGCTCGGCAAGGCGTTTGCAGGCAGAGAGGATCTCGTTTCTGCCGCCGTAATTTATTGCGATGTTGACAGTTGTTCTGACTTTATCCGCCGACTGGCTCTCAAGCTCGTCAACAAGCTCGAGAATGTCGTCCGCCAACCCCTCACGCTCTCCTATATATCTGATGCGAAGTCCCTTTTCTTCGTTTTCCTGTTCACGCTCCTCAGCTTCACGCAGGTATTCTCTGAAAAGATCCATTATGCCGCTGACTTCTTCCGGCGGTCTGCGCCAGTTCTCGGTAGAGAATGCGTAAAAGGTCACATAGCGTATTCCTCTGTCAGCCGCATATTCGCATATTTTTTTGAACACCTTTGCGCCCTGCTTGTGTCCCTCTCCTCTGGGGAGGCCTCTTTGCTTTGCCCAACGGCCGTTGCCGTCCATTATTATCGCCACATGCTCGGGCAGATGTTCTTTTTCAGGTGAGTGTGCCATAAACAGTTACCTCTCTCGGTCAACGGCAAAAAGCGTGAACGCCTGTTGAGAACATTCACCCTTTTGCCATCCGAATTAAATCAGATCTCCATTATTTCCTTTTCTTTGTCGGCGGCGACTGCGTCTGCCTCTTTGACAAACTTATCGGTTATATCCTGCATTTCCTTCTCGCCGTACTTGAGGTCATCCTCGGTTATCTCGCCGTTCTTCTGCATCTTCTTGAGTTTATCCATGCAGTCTCTGCGGATAGAACGAATGGCAACCTTACCATCCTCGGCAAGCTTTTTGACATCCTTGACTATCTCACGGCGTTTATCCTCTGTCAGAGGCGGGAAAACAAGGCGGATAACCTTACCGTCATTCTGCGGATTTATGCCGAGGTCGGAAGTCTGGATAGCCTTCTCGATGGGATGAAGTGTGGACGCATCCCACGGCTGAATGCAGAGGATTCTTGCCTCGACAACGGAAATAGCCGCAAGCTGATTTATCGGGGTAGCAGTGCCGTAATAGTCAACGGTTATCTTATCGAGCACAGCGGCAGTAGCTCTGTTTGCTCTTATAGCGGCATATTCGCCCTTGAGGGCAGATATGCTCTTGCCCATCTTGTCTCTTGCTGTCTGAAATACTGTTTCCATAATTAAATCCTTTCTTAAAAGAGAATTTATGATTTTATTTTATCGGTTTTACCGATTATTCTACAACTGTACCGACATTCTCGCCCTTGATTGCCCTGACAATATTCTGAGGGTCATCAAGATTGAACACAAGAATCGGAATGGAATTATCTCTGCAAAGAGATGCGGCAGTGCCGTCCATAACCTTGAGGTCATGGCTGAGAATCTCATCAAAGGAAAGTGTATCATACTTCTTTGCATCCTCGAACTTG
This sequence comes from uncultured Clostridium sp., assembly GCA_964523465.1. Taxonomy (GTDB): domain Bacteria; phylum Bacillota; class Clostridia; order Oscillospirales; family Acutalibacteraceae; genus CAG-177. The sequence continues at coordinate 14,387 of CAZFZW010000018.1, forward strand.
TGCGGGTCCTTGTCATAAACGCCGTCAACATTGGTGGCTTTGAACATAATATCGGCATCGATTTCAAGAGCACGAAGTGCCGCCGCAGTATCGGTGGTAAAGAACGGGTTACCTGTGCCGCATCCGAAGATAACCACTCTGCCCTTTTCAAGATGACGGACAGCCTTGTTGCGTATGTACGGCTCGGCTATCTGCTGCATCGCAATTGCAGTCTGAACTCTTACGGGTACTTCGAGATGCTCGAGAGCATCTGCGAGTGCGAGCGAATTCATAACAGTTGCGAGCATTCCCATATGGTCGGCTCTTGTTCTGTCCATATCACCGCTTGAACGGCCTCTCCAGAAGTTGCCGCCGCCGACAACAAGTCCGACCTCTACGCCCATATCTACACATTCTTTGACCGATGAGCAGATATTGAGCACGGTGTCATAGTCAATGCCCATACCCTTTCCGCCTGCGAGAACTTCGCCGCTGATTTTAAGAAGTATGCGCTTGTATTTGAGTTCCATTGTTACTGCCTCCATAAAAACAATTTTCCGCTACTATTTTACTTTATTTTACTCAAGCTGTAAAGACAAAAAGACAAATTCACAGCAATTTAACAAAAAAAGAACACAGGCGACAAAATATATTGCCGCCTGCGATTATTATTCAAGTGCCGCCTGTGCTTGAGAGGTGAGTTTCGAGGTCTGGCGCTGTGCCATGACAAGGTTATAATATATACCCTTTCGCCTGATAAGCTCGGTATGACTGCCGACCTCGGCTATCCTGCCATTTTCGAGCACAACGAGCCTGTCTGCATGGCGGAGGGTCGAAAGTCTGTGTGCTATTGCTATTGTGGTGCGGTTTTCGACAAGTCTGCCGAGTGCTTCCTGAATATTGCTCTCCGTCTCGGGGTCAAGTGCGCTCGTTGCCTCATCGAGAATAAGTATCCTCGGGTCACGCAGAATAGCTCTGGCTATCGCCACTCGCTGGCGTTCGCCGCCCGAGAGATTATAGCCGTTTTCACCGACAAGCGTATTATAGCCGTCCTTTAGTTCAACGATAAACTCATGTGCATTTGCCGCCTTTGCCGCCGCAAAGACTTCCTGCGGCTGTGCATCGGGCTTTGCATAAGCGATATTGTCATAAACAGTACCCGTGAAAAGGAAAGTCTCCTGGAACACAACACCCATATTTTCTCTGAGATATCCCTGGTCAAACTCACGAATGTCTCTGCCGTCTATTTTAAGTACACCGCTGTCAACATCGTAGAGGCGCATAACAAGATTTATCATAGTTGATTTTCCCGCACCCGAAT
>CAZFZW010000019.1:0-15053 GCA_964523465.1 uncultured Clostridium sp.
CGGACTTCATATTCTTGCAGGCCTCAACGATAGTATCGGTGGTGGTGTCGAAGAGGAACTCCATGTACTGGGGATCTGTGCCGGTGGAATACTCGCCCTTGCCGGTGAGTGTTACGCCGATGTTCTTTGCAAGCTTTGCGAAGAAAGGATTCCAAAGACCCTGAGTGTCAATGCAGCTGTGGCAGTGAGTTGCGAAAATGTTGACGGAGATAACCTCGTCACCGAGCTCCTTAGCAACTCTCTCACGAATCTGCTTGATGTCCTCATTTGCAATGCCGATGCACTCGATGGTCGAGAAAACGACCTTGCCTCTGCCGTCGTCGAGAACGACAGTGCGAACCTTCATGTCATCGATAACACTTTCGACAGTGTTCGAGGGGAAGTTCTGGAGCAGATAGCCTGCGAGATAGTAGTTGCCGTTGAGAACGTCGTCGGGAACAAGGCTTGCCTGGCTGTAGCCGAGCTGCCACTTGTCGCTGACGGCATCGGTGGCGAATTTCTCTGTGCCCTTATAGAAGTTCTCGCTCTCGGCCTCGTAATCCTCAAGCTCAGTCAGTCCGCTGGGCAGGGGAACGATGTCTGCGATGAACTTGATTATCTTGGTGAACAGGCAACCGAGATAAGCGATGAGTATGGAGGACTTCTCCTTGTCGGTCTCAGCCTTAGCGAGTGCTCCGATAAGGCCGAGCATTGTGTTCAGGTCATATTCCTTGCCCTGAATGACAACCTTGAGGGGATCAAGCTCAACAAGATTCTTGACTGCGTTTACCGCATCCTCTGCAACTGTTGAGTTGATGTCCTTGATTTCTTCGGGAACGTACTTGTCGTAAAGCTCATACGCTGTCTTTGCGGCAGCGATGCCGAACTTCACAACTCCGGTGATGATCTGCGGAATGTCGGAAACCGATATGCTCGTCTCTGCGGCTGCTTTTGCGCTTACCGCACTTGCGGAAGCGGAGAAAGCACACGACAGGAGCATGGTCAGAGCCATGACAATCGCAACGACTGATTTGAGTGTCTTTTTCATCGTGTTTCTAAACTCCTTATGTTTATTTTTTTAAGCTGTATACAACAGGTGTGGAAAGAACACCTATATTGCGTAAAATGTATTCATAGGACCATTCACAGTCCTCTTCACGCCAGGCGTTGGGGCCGATCCAGTCACGCTTTGTGTCTGCGAGATGCACACATCCGAAGGAGTTTCTGCGGTTTGTGTAGAGCTTTATGTCTACATTATGCACCCCTGCACTCACATTTTCAAGCTTTAATTTGTACGGCGGATAAATTATTTCGCCGCAGGGCTTGCCGTCGATGAAAACTTCGGCAAGTGCGCCGCTGTAGTGCGGAACCCAAAGTTCGGCATCTCCGCCTGTGAAGTTCATCTTTGCTTTGTATGTTACACATCCTCCGTAGAAGGGGAGACCCTGATTGATTATGCTGCCGAAAGCGAGCTTATCGGCACTCTTTGTCAACTTCTTGAGTCGTCCTCTGACCTCTACGCCGAAGTCGCCGAGCAGATAGCACCATTCAACATTGGTTCGTTTGCCGAACGGGAGGGTGATGTCGATGATGTTTTCGCCCTTGTTTATCTTCGGGAGCTTTACGGTCTTTATGGATTTGTCAACATACCAACCGGTAACAGCGTTGTCAACCGCCTCGCCGTTGAGCTTTATTTCGGCCTTTTCGGCATCCTCAAGAGCAAGCAGGGTGTTTTCAACCTCAATATCGCTCATGACGGTGAAACGAAGTGTTACTGTGTGCTCGGGCTTCGGCTCGTTAATGACCCACGGCTGAGCGGATGAACCGTAACGCATGGGGAAGTTGAGCTTTTCACGGCAGATGTTGTCTGCCCTGAGCAGTTCTTCCTCGTTGTCACTCAGCTCGTCGTTGTCAACTGCGAATCTTGCCATATCGAGCAGCAGTACATTCGGCTCGTCAAGCTCATATTCAACCTCGCACGGGAGCTGCTGTTCGTCAGATCCCTCGCCGTCCGAGTTGATGCAGGGACTCTCGCTGCGTCCGTTGTAGAGGCGAAGCAGCAGACTGTCAAAGTCATAAAATCTTGCACTGATAACGGTGTTGCCGTTTGCATACTCGAAGGCTGCGGGCGTGATTTCTCCGCTGAAAGTGTCATATATTACGGGCGAATATTCGCCGTTTACGGTTATTTTGAGGTCTTTGTGCCTTGCAACATTTCTGTCATAAGGCTCTGTTGCATGAGCAATGAACAGCCAACGGCTGTCGGTATCCTGACGAAGCTGATATACGAACCCGTCGGCCAGATGACCGTTTTTGTTTCTTATGCAGACGGTACGCTCGCTGTCAAGCTCGCTGAGAATTGCGGCACGCTGATAGGGGATGCAGGTGCTCTTTTCAAAGAGCTTTTCGCCCCTGTCGGACGGCACGGCATTCTCGAGTGTCGGAGCGTTGCCGAGGAAAACGAGCTTACCGCCGTTTTCACGGAATTTCTCAAGCCTGTCGAGAGTGGTGGAACGAAGTGTCTCACAACCGGGCACGATTATTACATCATACTGCATTTTGCCGACTTTAAGCGGTGCGTCAGCCTCGGTGCAAAGTTCGGGGAAGAGCGACTCGCTGATAAAGTCGAAGTCGATGCTGCCGAAGAGCAGCCACTGAGTGAGATTCTTGAAGTTGTTGTCAAGCTCACTTCTGAAAAGTCCCGACTTGTCGTTGGGACCCCAGTGAAGCCAAAAGCTCTCAATGGGATGTATGACACCGACTTTGACCACCGGAGTTCCTCTTGTCATTGCGGTGTTGACTCTTGCAAAGTGATTTTCAACGCAGGAATACTTTTTGTACCATGGTGACTGATAGTTTATCGAGGCAGGGTAGTCACGCTTTGCCTCGCCTGCCATGGAAACCCATGACAGATGCTGCACTCTTACGGTGACACCGAGAGCAGCCTGCCAGTCGCCGTTTAATTTGTGACCTCTGAAGTCGAAGTCCCAATCGGTAACGCCGTAAAGCTCAGAGAGTACTCCCTCACGGCCGTACTGGTGAGTTGCGGACTGAGCCTGCTTGGCGGTGGTGTACTCTTTCCATGAACAGAGCATATCTATTCCCGGCAGGTCAAATCCTCTGTAGGAGCGCATAGCCTCACCGAGACAGCCGGTCTGGCTGTGGAGAGTCGGCTCTTCCATCATGTGGCCGGTCAGCGCAAGACCGTTTTTGCGGCACCATCCGCCTACCGTGTCTGCAAATGCACAGGCGAAACGCTCGGCTACATGATCGTGATAGCGGTAGCGTGCAAGTGAAATCTCACCGTTTGGCAGGTCCCAGAATATCTCGGGGAGATATTCCATAATGTCCTGGGAATATGCGGCCGAATATGTCTGAGCAAAGTCGTCTGTCCACGGCATGATTATGTCGTCGGTGTCAGTCGAGTTGTCAATCAGGTCTTTTCTTGTGAACTGTGGTTCATCGGTGAAGATTGCGGGAACAGTCTCATCAAATTCGTCGCCGACAGTTTCCTTGTATCTCTCGTGAGTTACTTCGATGAAACGCTCAACAGCGGCCTTGTCAAGGGTGTTGAGGTAAGTCTGACCGTTGTACCACGGGTTTTCCGAACTCATTTCAAGATAGGCATACCATTTTGTGCCCTGTGCATCATCGGTTTCGCTTATGCGCTTGCCGCTTTTGAGATAGCCGTTTTCGTCAAGCACAATGTCATAACAGGCGAGCAGATAGCCGTCCTCGGAGCGAACACCTCTTGATGACGAGTCATCGGTAAAATCGACCGAACCGTTATAAGGATTGACGGTGAAAAGCAGGTGACGGGCACGGAAGCGCTTGTCTTTTGTGACTATTCCGCCTGCCGCACCTGAGGGCCAGCGGTCCTCGTCATAGAGCCATGCGAGCATTTTTTCGCTCTTGGCTTTGTCAACGCAGGCACGCACAAGGCTCATATATTCGTCACTGAGATATTCTGTGCCGAGACCTGTACGCACATGCATATGAAAGCCACCGAGACCCATTTGCTTGAATACTTCTATCTGCCGGAGAAGCTCATCCTTTTCAAGCTCGCAGTTCCACGCCCAAAATGGAGTACCGCGGTATTCGCTTGTAGGATTTTTAAACAGTTCATCGGGCAGATTGCTGAGATAATTCTGTTTGTAAAGCATATTTCCTCCAATATAATCAGTCTTTCTGATTATATAATTATACCATAATATATCCCGTCAATGTAACAAAAATCAGCCCTCAAAGCTGTACAATTTGACGAAGAATCGCAGTGCAAATAAAAAAGGCACGCCTTTTTTAAAGCGTGCCCTTCGATTTGTTTTGAGTTTTGATTACTCGGCCTTCTTGCCCTTCTTGTTGAGAACAACATTGGTGATGATGCCGAGGATAAGTGCACAGGCGATGGAGGTGATTGTGACCTTGCCGAAAGTGAGGGTCAGGCCGCCGATACCTGCGATAAGGATGACGGAGACAACGAAGAGGTTTCTGTTGTCCTCAAGGTCAACCTTCTGAATCATCTTCAGACCACTGACTGCGATGAAACCGTAGAGAGCTATGCACACGCCGCCCATGACGCAGGAGGGGATAGATGCGAGGAAAGTTGCGAAGGGAGCGAGGAAAGCAATGACTATAGCGAGAACTGCAGTGCAGATGATGGTTGCAACGGAAGCGTTGCCGGAGATAGCCACGCAAGCGATGGACTCGCCGTATGTGGTGTTCGGAGCACCGCCGAAGAATGCACCGACCATTGAGCCGATACCGTCACCGAGGAGGGTTCTGTGAAGACCGGGCTCAACGAGGAGGTCCTTCTCGATTATAGTTGAGATGTTCTTGTGGTCTGCAATGTGCTCTGCGAAAACAACGAATGCAACGGGAACATAAGCTACTGCAACAGCTGCGATGTAAGAACCGCTCAGCTCGCCGAAGCCGCCGAATGCCTTGATAAAGGTGAACTCGGGGATTGAGAAGAAAGTCTTGAGGCCTACGCCGCCGTCAACAAGGGCAGCAAAGCCGGAGAAGTCGATAACCTTGAGAGCGTCGTTGCCGGTCTTGATACCGATTACGGTAAAGACAGCTGCAACAGCATAGCCGGAGAGGATACCGATGATGAAGGGGATGAGCTTGACCATCTTCTTGCCGAAGACAGAGCAGATCATTGTGACAAAGAGGGTTATGAGACCGCAGATGATAGCGACATAAACGCTTGCGGTGGGGTTGCCGTCAACACCGTAAACAGAGCCTTTCTGAAGGTCGCCGATAGCGTTTCCTGCAAGTGAAAGACCGATGATGGCAACTGTGGGGCCGATAACTGCTGCGGGCATGAGCTTGTTTATCCACTCAACGCCGGAAATCTTAACAGCTATAGCAAGGACAACATAAACGAGACCTGCGAAAACAGCGCCGATGATGAGACCTGCAAAGCCCAGAGCAACGGTTGTTGCGCCAGCGAAAGCGGCTGCCATGGAACCGAGGAATGCGAACGAAGAACCGAGGAAAACAGGGCTCTTAGCCTTGGTGAAAAGAACATAGATGAGTGTACCTGCACCTGCACCGAAAAGGGCGGAAACAGTGCTCATCTGGACAGTGCCGCAATCATATACACCGGAAATGATCATCGGAACTGCGATGGTAGCAGCCATGATAGCAAGAAGCTGCTGGAATGCGAAGACAATGAGCTTACCGAACTTCGGCTTGTCTTCAATGTTGTAGATAAGTTTCATATTTTTGACCTCCTCAAAAAATTTACTGTTTTTATACTCAAACGCCCGTGGGCGAAAAAGCCTTATTTGTTGTAGATAGCCACGCTTGTCTCCTCGTCAAACGGCGGAATGTTGACAACGACTACTTCATTTCGTGAAGTCGGCACATTTTTGCCCACATAGTCGGCGACTATCGGTAGCTCTCTGTGTCCTCTGTCGATGAGCGTTGCGAACTGTATTTTTGCCGGGCGGCCGAGTGCGATTATGGCATCCATTGCGGCACGGGCGGTTCTGCCTGTGTAGAGGACATCGTCAACCATAATAATCGTTTTGCCTGTCACGGAAAAATCGAGCTTTGATGAGTTTACCGTCGGCTGATTGCCGCTCTCACTCAAATCGTCACGGTAGAGGGTGATGTCAAGGTAGCCGACCTGCGTTTGAACTCCGAGTGACTGTACCTTCTGCGAGAGGATGTCGGCTATCGGAGTGCCTCTTCGCATTATCCCGACAAGGCAGATTTCCTGCGAATCACTGTTTCGCTCGATTATCTCGTGCGATATTCTCGCCAATGCACGGTTTACTGCCGCCGAGTCCATGATATATGCCTTGAAGTCCACTTTTTCACCTCGGAGTATAAAAAAATACGACCTTGTCCACCGACAAAATCGCACAAAAACATACGGATACCCTTATCCGCATTGAATATGACCATCTTGTCGGCATCTCTGTACCGCTCTTAAAGATTTCTTTGCTTTGATAAATATATCATAACTTTATCGACTTGTAAACCCCTATTTTACACTTTTTCGACTTTTTGTACGACTTTGATAAAAAATCGGGCAGAGCCGAAACTCTGCCCGAAATATATTACTTTTAGTCCTCGATAGCGGCCTTTGCACAGTTGATAGCCTTGAAAACGGACATATCAAACTTCGGATTGCGGTCATAGTCATACAGACCGTTCTGCTCCTGCTCTATATCGTAGAGCTGGGTATAGCAGAAACCAAACATCTTCTCGTTCTCAAGCAGTGCATCGGTCAGACCCTTGTAGCGGTCGATGAATTCCTGCTCGGTCTTGGGTGTGTTGCCGTAGCCCCATGAGTTGCCCTCGGTCTCGCCGCCGATGACCCACTTGATTCCGCCGTATTCGCTGACGAAAATCGGCTCGCCGTTGTATTCCTGACGGTTGTCGTGTCTGTCGGTTATTGTGCCCTCTGAGACAAGCTTTGCATAGTTTTCTCTGAATATTTCGGGATCCTGCTCATAATCGTGGACATCGAAAATGTCGGAGACAACGTGGAAGTTTCCGCTTGTGTCGATGCAGGGACGGGTGGTGTCGAGCTGCTTTGTGACTCTGTAAACTATTTCAAGCAGCTCATCTCTCTGCTGACGGCCGCCGAAGTCCCATGTCTCATTGAACGGACACCAACCGATGATTGACGGATGGTTGAAGTCACGCTTGACTTCCTCGCACCACTCGGGGAGAATGCCGTAAACGGCATCGGGAGCGGAGTAGTCAAGTCCCCAGTTGGGATATTCGCCCCATACGATGTAACCGAGACGGTCGCAGTGATAAATGAATCTCTGCTCGAAAACTTTCTGATGAAGTCTTGCACCGTTGAAGCCTGCTGCCATGGAAAGCTCAATGTCCTTTATCAGGTCGGCATCTGTGGGAGCGGTGTAAATACCGTCACGATAGAAGCCCTGGTCGAGTACGAGACGCTGGAAAACGGATTTGCCGTTTATGAGATACTTGAATCCGTCAAGGCGAACCGAACGCAGACCGAAGTAGCTGCTGATTTCATCGTCGCCGAAAGTTATCTTCAAATCATAAAGTCTGCCGCAGCCAACTTCCCAAAGGTGCTTTTCTTGAAGCTTGATCTCGCCCGAAACACAGCCGGCGGCGTTGGAGTAAACATACTCGCCGACCTTTTTGCCCTCATAAAGAGCCTCGATTTTAAGTTCGGCACTGCCGCAAAGCTCTGCTGAGAAAGATACGGCACAGTTGTCCGGCTCGGGGAAGAGCTTTATGTTCTTGACATAAGAAACGGGCACGAACTCTGCCCAGACTGTCTGCCAGATGCCCGTGGTTCTTGTGTAGTCACAGCCGTGTGAGTAATATTTCTCGCTCTGCTTGCCTCTGCAAACGAGGGGATTTCTCACATCGTCACGAGCCTCAACGGCAATGGAGTTTGCACCGACTTTGAGGAACTTTGTGACATCCGCCTCAAACGAGACATAGCCGCCCTTGTGTGTCATGGCCTTCTCGCCGTTTATGTATACAGTAGTGTCGTTGTCAACTGCGCCGAAGTGAAGAATAACCTTGCCCTTGAGCTGCTCCTCGGTTATCTCAAGGTCTCTTCTGTACCATACACAGCTCATGAAATCGACATTCTGCACGCCGGACAGACGGCTCTCGGGGCAGAAAGGAACGATTATTTTTGAGCTGAGATGCTCTGCGTTTTGCAGCCCACGCTCTCTGCCGCTGACGGAGTTATCAATTTCAAACTCCCACTCGCCGTTTAAGTTGAGCCAGTTTTCTCTTTCAAATTGCGGATTGGGATGCTCCGCTCTCGGGATTGAATGTGCCATAAGTTTATAGTCCTTTCAAATTATTTATTTATTCTTCTATAGCCGCTTTCCTTGAGTTGATAGCCTTGAAAACGGACATATCAAACTTCGGATTGCGGTCATAATCATAAAGACCGTTCTGCTCCTGCTCAATATCATAGAGCTGGGTGTAGCAAAAACCGAGCATCAGCGGATTGTCAAGCAGTGCATCGGTGAGCCCTTTGTATCGCTCGACAAAATCTTCAACTGTCATAGGTGTTTCGCCGTAGCCCCACGAGGAATGTTGTCCCTCTTCGCCGCTTGCCCAACGGATTCCACCGTATTCGCTGACAAATGTCGGCTCGCCTGCATATTTCTGACGGGGATAGTGTTTGTCAACCAGTACGCCCTCGTTTGTGAGCCTGTCATATCGAGCCTTGAAAACTTCGGGGTCGCCCTCGTAATCGTGAACATCGAAAATATCGGAGACAACATGGAAGTTTCCGCTCGTGTCAATGCAGGGACGGGTGCTGTCGAGCTGCTTTGTGATTCTGTAAACAGTCTCGATAAGCTCGTTTCTCTGCTCACGGCCCTTGTAGTTCCATGTCTCGTTGAACGGACACCAGCCGATTATCGACGGGTGATTGAAGTCACGCTTGACCTCGCTGCACCACTCGGGCAAAATGCCGTAGAGTGCATCGGGAGCGGAGTAGTCAAGTCCGCAGTTGGGATATTCGCCCCAGACGAGGTAGCCCAGACGGTCACAGTGATAAAGGAATCTCGGCTCGAATACCTTTTGATGCAGTCTTGCTCCGTTAAAGCCTGCCTCCATGGAAATTTCAATATCTTTTATAAGGTCTGCGTCTGTCGGGGCAGTGTAAATGCCGTTGCGATAGAAGCCCTGATCTAAGACAAGACGCTGAAATACCGACTCGCCGTTTATCAGACACTTCATACCGTCAAGACGAACCGAACGCAGTCCGAAGTAGCTGTTGATTTTGTCCTCGCCAAAGGTTATTTTAAGGTCATAAAGTCTGCCGCAGCCGACTTTCCAAAGATGCTTTTCTTGAAGTTTAATCTCGCCCGAGACACATCCGGCGGCATTGGAATAGATATACTCGCCGACTTTTTTGCCCTCATAGAGAGCTTCGATTTTAAACTCGGCACTGCCGCAAAGCTCTGCCGAAAAAGATACGGCACAGTTGTCAGGCTCGGGGAACAGCTTTATATTTTTGACATAAGTCTCAGGAACAAATTCAACCCAAACGGTTTGCCAGATGCCCGTAGTTCTTGTGTAGTCACAGCCGTGGGAACGAAGCTCCATGCTCTGCTTGCCGTTTGCGATGAGCGGTGCTCTCGAGTCGTCACGAGCCTCGACTGCAATGGAGTTTGTGCCGATTTTAAGAAACTTTGTGACATCCGCCTCAAATGAAACATAGCCACCCTTGTGAGTCATAGCTTTTTCGCCGTTTATGTAAACAACGGTGTCGTAGTCAACCGCACCGAAATGCAGTAAAACTCTGCCACTAAGTTGTGCGTCGTTTATTTCAATGTCACGCCTGTACCACACGCAATTTAAAAAGTCCGTGTGTTCAACGCCCGAAAGACGGCTCTCGGGGCAGAACGGAACGACGATTCTTGAGCTTAAATGCTCTGCGTTTTGCAGTCCACGCTCTCTGCCGCTTGTCGAGTTATCTATTTCAAATTCCCATTCGCCGTTTAAGTTGAGCCAGTTTTCTCTTTCAAATTGCGGATTGGGATGCTCCGCTCTCGGAATTGTATTTGCCATTTTGTTATCCCCTCGGTTTGGATTATCTGTCAAAGTAGGTCGCCTCTGCCATCGCACACAAAGCGTGATAGACGGGGAGGGTAAGCTCCTGTATTTTAAATGTTTCGCTCTCGGGCAGACGCAGGCAAACGGTGCAAAGATCGCTGAGCGTGCTCGAGCTTTCGCCTGTTATGCCAATTGATTCAATGCCCAGTGCATTTGCGGTTTTCACGGCATTCACGACATTTTTGCTGTTGCCGGAGGTGCTCAGTGCAATGAGAACATCGGGACTTGTCGAAGCGTAAGCGAAAACCTGCTGTGCATACATAAGGTCTGCCGCAACATCGTTTGCAAATGCTGTGTTAAGTCCCTCGTGAGCACTCAGAGCAATGGCAGGCAGTCCGCCCTGCAAATTATTTGCAATGTACTCGCCACCGTCAACGGAGGAGAACAACGCCTTTTGTTCGTCGTTCAGCTCACGCTTTGATAAAAAACCTTTCATCAGCTCGCCGACAATGTGCTGTGCGTCTGCCGCACTGCCGCCGTTGCCGCATATAAGCAGTTTGCCGCCCTTGTCATAGCAGTTGCAGATGATGTCATATGCACGCCATATGTCCTCTTTTATCGGATTGAGGGCAGGGTAGCGCACGAACAGTTCGTCGAATATTTCCTTTTCCCTGCTCATTCAATTTCCTCCCTCAATGGCGTTGAGCGCAATACCGAGCGAAGCAAGGTCGCCGATTTTCTCTCCAAGACCTGCCGGGATTATTTTGCATTCGGCAGTCTGCGGCAGTGCTTCACGGTAAAGTGTTTTTTTTATGCTGTCTATAAGCAGATGCCCTGAACGGGCAAAAATACTTCCTATTATAATAGCTTCGGGATTAAGTATGTCTGCGATTATCGCAAGACCTTCGCCGAGCTTTTCTCCGCATATTCTGTATACTTCGAGAGCTGTTTCATCGTCCTTGTCAGCGGCCTCTGCGGCAGTTTTCGCACTTATTGAGGCTATGTCGTCCTCGCTTTCGCACATAAGCGTAGTCTTGCCGCTGTCAAGTGCTTCCTTTGCCATTGCCTGTGCGAGTCTGCCGATGCCGCCGCCACTGCAAAATCCCTCAAATGAACCGCACTTGCCGTAGCCTGTCGGGCCGTCGGTTGCAAGACGGATATGGCCGACTTCGCCTGCCATGTCGTTTTGACCGCTGTAAAGCTTGCCGTTTAATATCAGTCCTGCACCCATGCCTGTGCCAAAAGTGAGAAAAACAAGATTTTCCATTCCTTTTCCGGCGCCGAATTTCCACTCGGCGAGAGCACAGGCGTTAGCATCATTTTGAAGATATGCTTTTATTCTGAAACGCTTTTCAATCATTTCGACTATCGCAACGCCGTCCCAGTCGGGGAGATTCGGCGGTGAGAGTATAACACCCTTTTTGCTGTCGAGCGGACCTCCGCAGCTGATACCAAGTGCGAGAATATTGTCGGGAGACAGTGAGTTCCTTGAAAGAACGGTCTCGACACTTTCCATAAGCTCGTCTGTCACGGCTATCCAGCCACGCTCGCAGTGTGTTTCAAAACGCAGCTTGTCAAGAATCATGGAGTCTGCATCGCCCTCGGCGTTTCCGAGCAAAACGGCACATTTTGTGCCGCCTATGTCAATTCCGAGAATATATTTATTCATCAAGTCACCGCCATCGGATTCTTTTTCATACGAAGTCTATTATACACAGAAAAACTTCTGCGGTCAATCGTCTGGACGATTATTTCGCCGCTTTTTGGATAAGGTAAATACAGAAAACATTAACGCTTCGGAGGTACTGTATGGTACTGACAATGATTAGAATTTTGTTTCTGTATGTTCTCGCAACTGCGGCAGTCAGAATCATGGGCAAACGGCAGATAGGTGAGCTTCAGCCGTCCGAGCTCGTTATAACCATTCTGCTCTCGGAAATTGCGGCGATACCGATGCAGGACACGGATATACCACTTTTAAATTCAGTTGTTGCGGTGTTGCTGCTTGTTATCTTTGAGATAATCAGCTCCGTAATATCAATGAAAAGCAGGGGTGCACGCCGAATATTGGAGGGCAATGCCGTCACCGTCATAAGAGACGGGAAAATAGACCAAAAGGAAATAAAACGCCTGCGGTATACCGTTGATGACCTGCTCACAGCACTCAGGCAGAAGGATGTCTTTGATATTTCGACAGTCGGCTATGCCGTACTTGAGACCAATGGCAAACTGTCGGTTATGTTAAAACCCGATGAAAATGCACTGACAGCCAAGACTTTCGATTTGCAGCTGCCCGATAGCGGTATGCCGTGCCTTGTGATAAGCGACGGAAAAATAATCCGTGAGCATTACGATGACTGTGATATGAACGACAGGGAGCTGAAAAGACTGTTGCGTGCAAAGGGGCTTTCGGCAGAGGATGTGCTGATAATGACAGTTGACCGTAGCAAAAACGCAGTGATAATCGAAAAGGAGAAAAACGCATGAAACGCTTTGTAACAGCTCTTGTTCTGCTTGCGTTCACGCTGAGTCTGAGTATCGGCGCACAGATAGTCTTTTTTAAAAAGACGGATGAGCTGATAGACAGTCTTGAAACGCTTATCGACTGTGTGGACAGGGGAGAGGACGAGGAGAGAGCACTTGAAAACACAAAAACGGTTTGGCAAAATTCAAAGAAGATGCTCCATATTCTGCTCGTTCACCGCACAATGGACGAGATAGAGATAAATATAAACAGCCTCGGCGAATATCTCAATGCAGGCGATACCGAGGCACTCAGACAGGCGTGTACTCAGGCACTTATGCAGGTTGAAAATCTCCGTGACGCAGGTCGTGTGACGATAGAAAATATATTTTGATAAATTTATTTCTTTATTGTTGACAAATCTTTCCCGATACTGTAAAGTTAATTTATAAATATCAGGAGAGGTAGACATAAAATGAAAAAGAAAACCGATTGGCGAAAGACACTGCTGACTGTTATTTCCGTCTTGACTTATCTTGCAGCAGTGGTGTTCAATTTCTCTCATATGTCAGATTCCACCGGCAGCAGAAAACCCGGTTTCCTGACTGCGGGACTTTTCCTTCTGGCGGCATTTATATATGTAATATATAAGCGCAGGGACAAAAAGCCGCTTGTTATCGGTACGGTTTTCTGGTCGATTGCGTTGGCCTGTTCGCTGATTACATTGCTGATGTATTTCGCATACAGTGACTGGATGAGCATATCGTATCTGTTGATGATGTTCTTTATGCCGCCCGCTTTCGGTATTGCCGCTCCGTTCAAAGCGGATAATACACTGTATTTCCTCATACTCCTGGCAATCCCCACAGCGGAGTTGCTGCTTCATATTATTCTGCTTGCCCTTCGTGGAAAGAAAAAGAAATAAAAAACAAAAAACAGAAAACGCATAAAACCGGGCTTCGCATATGTCGAAGCTCGGTTTTGTAATATCAGATGATGAAAAAACTCCCCTGCCACTTGGACAGGGGAGTTTGCTATGCGTTTTGTTAGATCTTCATTGCAACATCGTATGCACGCCATACGACAGAACGAAGGTTGCCGATTGCAAGGCAGTCACCGACAAGGTAAACATTGCTTGACTTGTCTGCAAGAGGTGCGGGAATGTAGCCTGCACAGCTGATGACGGAGTCACACTCAACATTTATCTCATTGCCGTCCTTGGAGGCACAGACGATAGAACCGTCCTTGACTTCTTTGAGGGTGGTCTCGAGATATACGGGAGTCTCGTGAAGCTCGAACCACTCACGCAGGTAAGAGGAGTTTGCAAGGCAGACACCGGTCTGGCTTACAAGGTCATCCTTCATCTCGACGATTATCGGGTTCTTGCCCTGGAGAGCAAGCTCATATGCTATTTCGCATCCGGTCAGACCGCCGCCGATAACGGCAACAGTGTCACCGACAGGAGTGCCGTTGAGGTAATCGCAGGCTTCGACCATCTTCTCATAGCCGGGAACTCTTCTGAGCTGACGGGGCTTTGAACCTGTAGCGATAATGACGGGATCCTTACCGAAAGCGGCAACATCCTTAACCTCGTCGTTGAGTCTGACCTCAATGCCGAGCTTTGTCATCTGATTTCTGTACCACTCGAGCAGCTCACGAAGCTTGCCCTTGTAGGACTCGGCACTTGCGGGAATGAAAGTACCGCCGAGAACATCGCTCTTCTCATGGATTATCGGATTGTGGCCACGGAGCTTGAGAACTCTTGCAGCCTCCATGCCGCCGATACCGCCACCGACAATGTGTACGGTCTTGGGGGACTTGGTTGCCTTTATGTAGTGCTTGTTCCACTGCATGGTCTCAGCGTTGACAGCGCAACGGGAAAGATGAAGGCTGTCGGAAAGATCCTGGTCGTTGGGAACGCCCTTGTAGTGGCACATATTGAAGCATCCGTTGTGGCAGAGAATGCAGGGACGGATTTCATCCTCCTTGTCATTCATCAGCTTGGTAACCCACTCCTGGTCGGCAAGGAACGGACGGGCAAAGCCTGCACCGTCGATTTTGCCTGCCTTGATGGAATCTGCGGCAACTCTCGGATCGAGACGGCCGGCGCAGATAACGGGAATATCGCAGAACTGCTTGATGTGCTCAACATCTTCAAGGTTGCAGTTCTCGGGCATATAAACGGGCGGATGTGCCCAATACCATGCGTCGTAAGTACCGTTGTCGCAGTTGAGGCAGTCATAACCTGCATCCTGGAGATACTTAACAGCTTTCTCGGACTCTTCCATGTCACGGCCTGCCTCGACATAATCCTCGCCGGGGAGAGCACCCTGACGGAAGCCCTTTGTCTTGGAAAGTACGCTGTAACGAAGTGATACGGGGAAGTCCTCGCCGCAGGCAGCCTTGATAGCCTGAACTATCTCAACAGCAAAGCGATAACGGTTCTCGAAAGAGCCGCCGTACTCATCGGTACGCTTGTTGACGTATTTAAGTGTGAACTGGTCAAGCAGATCGCCCTCATGGACAGCGTGAATTTCAACGCCGTCAACACCTGCATCCTGGAGCATCTTTGCGCTCTGAGCGA